>NZ_RJOH01000020.1:0-31180 GCF_003942995.1 Streptococcus mitis
AATTAAATGGGATTTTTATTTTGTATCCTATAGCCTTTTTTATGTTTATGGCAGGGGGATTAGAGGTACTCAACAATCCCTCTTTGTATCAAACATTGCTTATTACAGGGATTGTTGTTTGGGTTTTAAATCTAGTATTTTTACTAGATCTTAAGCGAGGGATTTTAACCAGTTTTGGAACCTATCTCATGTATCTGACTGGTCATATTTATGCCATTATTGGCTTTAGCGCTATGAGTGGGGACCATAATTTTATTGGATTAAAGCTATCCCTCCCTCTTATCCAATCCATTATTGTAATAGTCGTCATGAGCTGCTTGGTCGATTTGGACTCTGAAGAAGTTATCTCGCAGAAAGCCAGCAAAGTTATGCTCAACTTTGTATTCGCTCCTCCGCTTATTATATCGTGTATCTGTATATTTTTAGCGATAATTGGATATGAATATTTTTGGGGATGGGGGATGTCCTTGTTTTCGATGACCTTTGGACATTTGTTTTATGCTACCTGGTTTATAATTATCTATGCCTACCAACACCGTAATGATGTTGAGGCAGAGACTTCAATCAAGCATATAGAAGTAAACCCAGATATGATTTCCAACAGAGAATTTGACAGAGATAGATTTAGTAGAAAGGTAACTAAAGATGATTAAAGAAATACAACTACATATGAGCCATTTGATGACAGACCAGGTCCAGATTCAAGCGGACGAACTATTGGAGTTATTTGTTCATACAGAACTCCTTCCCTATACTGATGGTATTTATAAAGATGGCCCTACCATTTTTGAGATGACTCCAACTCAATTTAACGAAGAAAAGCAAGATGTGGGAGTCTATATTCCAGTTATATCTGAAGCAGAGCCAACAAGTCAACTGGATTATCAGGCATCTCTAGATATAGAAGGAATTAGCAAGCGGGTTCTATTTGATGGTAGCTTGGATGAAACAATTGAGGAGATGAAAGCTTATATTCGTGATCATGGTTGGGAGTTGCAAGATAAGTTATACCTAGTCTTGATACCTGTTTATGATGATTTGTTTGTGGATTTGATTATCCCAGTGGAGAAGTAAAATGGCAGAAATTACATATGGTATGAATCAATCCTTAATGATGAGTAATGTCTTGAGTGTGAACTATAATATTGTCGGTGATGAGATTGCAGTAGCCTTTCAAGATATGATTCAAACAGCTGTAGCGGCAGGATATACACCTAAAAGCAATCCCTTTTACTCATGCCCCCATATCGGAGAATTGGAAGATGGAACATACAACATCACAGTCTATCTTCCCGTTCATGAGGATTATCTAGGAAAAGAAGAGATAATGGAGGGGACAGCCTATAACAGTTATTTTTTGGTTCCTCGAATGGCAGGAGTAAGAGTTACTGGAGAGGAAGCTGTTGACTTTGATAAGGGGATATATGTGCTAACCAAATTATTGCTTGATAATGACTTAGAAGAATCTACACCTGTATTTTATATTTCAAGTAAGATAAATGATGTTTTATATACAGATATCATGGTAGGGATTCGAGAAAAAAGGGATTAATTCTGAACTGTAAATATTTTTACTATTGATATTGATAGGAAAAGAGTTAAACATTAATAAATGAAGGGGAATTAGAAAGCAAAAATGAACGGTATTATTAACTTAAAAAAAGAGGCGGGGATGACCTCGCATGATGCGGTTTTTAAATTGCGTAAGATTTTGGGAACCAAGAAGATTGGTCATGGTGGGACCTTGGATCCGGATGTGGTGGGTGTTTTGCCGATTGCGGTTGGCAAGGCGACCCGCATGGTTGAGTTTATGCAGGATGAGGGCAAGGTCTATGAGGGGGAAATCACTCTGGGCTATTCCACGACGACAGAGGATGCTAGTGGGGAAGTGGTCGCTGAGACACCCGTTCTGTCGCCCTTGGATGAAAAGCTTGTCGATGAAGCAATCGCTAGTTTGACTGGGCCTATTAACCAGATTCCACCTATGTATTCAGCTGTTAAGGTTAATGGTCGCAAACTCTATGAGTATGCGCGTGCAGGTCAAGAAGTAGAGCGTCCAGAGCGTCAGGTTACGATTTATCAATTTGAGCGGACAAGTCCGATTTCTTATGAGGGTCATCTTGCACGATTTACTTTTCGTGTAAAATGTAGCAAGGGAACCTATATTCGTACATTATCGGTTGACTTGGGAGAGAAGCTTGGTTATACGGCTCATATGTCACACCTAACACGTACTAGTGCAGCAGGTTTTCAACTAGAAGATGCTCTTACCTTGGAAGAAATTGCTGAAAAAGTGGAGGCTGGCCAATTGGACTTTCTCCATCCTCTAGAGATTGGGACAGGCGACCTTGTCAAAGTTTTCCTATCCCCAGAACAGGCTACAGAAGTGCGCTTTGGTCGTTTTATCGAGATAGACCAAACAGACCAAGAATTGGCTGCCTTTGAAGGCGATACATTGCTAGCCATTCTAGAAAAACGGGACAATCTCTACAAGCCAAGGAAGGTTTTTATCTAATCTAACTGGAGTGTGGGGATGGAATTCTTCCCCTAGACTATCCAAATCAGACTATAAATTTTGCAAAAAATGTGATAGAATAGACGACGGATAAAAAAACGGAGGATAGCATGCAAAATAGACCAATCATTATCGGAGTGACAGGTGGTTCTGGTGGAGGAAAAACCAGTGTTTCAAGGGCAATTTTATCGCATTTTCCTGATGAAAAGATTTCCATGATTGAGCATGATTCATACTACAAGGATCAGTCTCATTTGACCTTTGAAGAGCGTGTCAAAACCAACTACGACCATCCTTTTGCCTTTGATACAGACTTGATGATCGAGCAGATTAAGGAATTGTTGGCAGGGCGTCCGGTGGACATTCCGACTTATGACTATACAGAGCATACACGAAGCAGCAAGATCTATCGTCAAGAACCTCAAGATGTCTTTATCGTTGAGGGGATTTTGGTCTTGGAAGATAAGCGTCTGCGCGATTTGATGGATATCAAGATTTTTGTGGATACGGATGATGATGTGCGCATTATTCGTCGAATCAAGCGTGATATGGAGGAGCGTGGCCGTAGCCTTGATAGCGTTATTGACCAGTACTTAGGTGTGGTTAAACCAATGTACCACCAGTTTATTGAGCCAACCAAGCGTTATGCTGATATTGTCATTCCTGAAGGGGTCAGCAATACAGTGGCTATCGACCTGTTGACGACCAAGATTGCTAAGATTTTGGAAGAAGCTCGAAACAGCAAATAAACAGAAGTGGAGGCCTTGCCTCCTTTTTCTATTTTTCCTTCATAATGGTACATAAATGGAGATTTTTAGGCATATTTTTGGTATAATAATACCCATGAAAGAGCAAGAAAATGAATAGTAGGTGGAGATGGAAAAGTATTTATCGGTAACAACTTTGACCAAGTATCTGAAAATGAAATTCGATAAAGACCCTTACTTGGAACGGGTCTATTTAACTGGTCAAGTTTCCAACTTTCGTAAACGACCTACTCACCAATATTTCTCCCTAAAGGATGACCATGCAGTTATTCAAGCGACCATCTGGTCTGGGATTTATCAGAAATTAGGTTTTGACCTTGAAGAAGGGATGAAGATCAATGTGATTGGGCGTGTACAGGTCTACGAACCGAGTGGTAGCTACTCCATCATCATTGAAAAGGCTGAGCCTGATGGAGTTGGTGCGCTTGCGATTCAGTTTGAACAGCTAAAGAAAAAATTGACTGAAGAAGGCCTGTTTCAAGAACGCTTCAAGCAACCTCTGCCCCAATTTTCTAAGAGAATTGGTGTAGTAACCAGTCGTAGTGGAGCTGTTATTCGAGATATTATCACGACAGTCAGTAGGCGCTTTCCAGGTGTGGACATTCTTCTCTATCCGACCAAGGTGCAAGGTGATGGAGCCGCGGAGGAAATTGCTCGAAATATTGCGCGTGCTAATCAACATGATGATTTGGATTTGCTCATTATTGGTCGTGGTGGTGGTTCTATCGAGGATCTCTGGGCCTTTAACGAAGAAATTGTGGTACGGGCTATTTTTGAATCTCGTTTGCCAGTTATCTCTAGTGTGGGGCATGAGACAGATGTGACCTTGGCAGATTTTGTCGCAGATAGACGGGCTGCGACGCCAACAGCAGCAGCTGAACTAGCAACACCAGTGACCAAGTTGGATCTATTAGCTCATTTGCAAAATCAAGAAAAACGGATGGCAACAGCAGTCCGAAATGTTCTATCGAAGAAACAAGAAGCTTTGAAAAAATGCAGTCAGTCTGTTATCTTTAGACAACCAGAGCGCTTGTATGATGGTTATTTGCAACGCTTGGATCAACTACAACTGCGCTTAAAACAAAGTTTGCGAACACAGATTTCTGATAACAAACAGCTAGTCCAAGCAAGGACACATCAACTGGTGCAATTATCACCTGTGACCAAAATCCAACGCTATCAAGACCGCCTAGGTCAGTTGGACAAGCTTCTCCGTAGCCAAATGGCGCTGGTTTATGATGCCAAAGTTGCTGAGGTCAAGAGACTTTCAGAAGCCTTACTGATGTTGGATACCAGTCGAATTGTGGCGCGTGGCTATGCTATTGTCAAAAAAGAAGAGTCAGTTATCGATTCAGTTGAGAGTTTGAAGAAAAAAGACCAAGTGACGCTTTTGATGCGAGATGGTCAAGTAGAATTAGAGGTTAAAGATGTCAAAACAAAAGAAATTTGAGGAAAATCTTACAGAACTAGAGACTATTGTCCAAAGTTTGGAAAATGGTGAAATTGCTTTGGAAGATGCGATTACTGCCTTTCAAAAGGGCATGGTCTTGTCAAAGGAGCTCCAAGCTACGCTAGACAAGGCTGAAAAGACCTTGGTCAAGGTCATGCAAGAAGACGGAACAGAAAGTGATTTTGAATGAAGAAGCAAGAAAAATTAGCTCTTGTCGAGTCGGTCTTGGAAGATTTTTATGGAGATCAGCAGTTTGCTTCTAGTTTACGAGAGTCTGTTCTATATTCCATTCATGCTGGTGGCAAGCGTATTCGGCCTTTTCTCTTGTTAGAAGTTTTGGAAGCCTTGCAGGTCGCTATTAAACCTGCTCACGCGCAGGTGTCTGCTGCCTTGGAAATGATTCATACCGGGAGCTTGATTCATGATGATCTTCCAGCTATGGATGATGACGATTATCGTCGAGGGCGTTTGACCAACCATAAGAAATTCGGTGAAGCTATGGCCATTTTGGCTGGAGATGCTTTATTCCTAGATCCTTACGCCCTGATAGCACAGGCATATTTGCCAAGTCAGATCAAGGTGGACTTGATTGCCAATTTGTCGCTTGCTTCAGGAAGTCTAGGCATGGTGGCAGGGCAAGTTTTGGACATGGAAGGTGAACACCAGAATTTGTCTTTGGAAGAACTCCAGACTATTCATGCTAATAAGACTGGAAAACTACTAGCTTATCCCTTTCAAGCAGCTGCTATTATAGCCGAATTGGCACCTGAGATGCAGGCAAAACTTAAAACTGTAGGTGAATTGATTGGACTTGCTTTTCAAGTCCGAGATGACGTACTGGATGTGACCGCTAGTTTTGAGGAAATCGGCAAGACACCTCAAAAGGACCTACAGGCAGAAAAATCAACCTATCCAGCCTTGTTGGGTTTGGAAGAGGCAATTGACTTTTGTAACCAAACCTTGGATCAAGCTAATGCCAAATTAGAAGAAATTGCCCAGCAGATTTCCTTTGAAACAGAATCGATTGTAAAAGTAGTAGAAAGTTTGAGAATCAATGGCTAAGGAAAGAGTGGATGTACTAGCTTATAAACAGGGCTTGTTTGAAACGCGAGAGCAGGCCAAGCGCGGTGTCATGGCTGGCCTAGTCGTAGCAGTCCTGAATGGAGAGCGGTTTGACAAGCCAGGAGAGAAAATCCCGGACGACACTGAGCTGAAACTCAAGGGTGAAAAACTCAAGTATGTCAGCCGTGGTGGCTTGAAATTAGAAAAGGCCTTGCAGGTCTTTAATTTGTCAGTGGAAGGAGCTACAACGATTGATATCGGGGCTTCTACTGGTGGCTTTACCGATGTTATGCTGCAAAATGGTGCTGAGTTAGTCTTTGCAGTCGATGTCGGTACCAATCAGTTGGCTTGGAAACTACGCCAAGACCCAAGAGTAGTCAGCATGGAGCAGTTCAATTTCCGCTATGCTGAAAAGACTGATTTCGAAAAAGAACCGAGCTTTGCCAGTATTGATGTGAGTTTCATTTCCCTCAGTCTGATCCTTCCAGCCTTGCACCGAGTCTTGGCAAATCAAGGTCAGGTTGTGGCTTTAGTTAAGCCTCAGTTTGAGGCAGGTCGTGAGCAGATTGGGAAAAATGGAATCATTCGTGATGCCAAGGTCCATCAACATGTCCTTGAATCTGTCACAACCATGGCAGTAGCGGAAGGCTTTTCAGTCCTTGGTTTGGACTTTTCTCCCATCCAAGGCGGACATGGGAATATTGAATTTTTAGCGTATTTGAAAAAAGAAGAGTCAGCAAGCAATCAGGTTCTTGCTGAGATTGAAGAAGTAGTAGAGAGGGCGCATAGTCAATTTAAAAATGAATAAAAAAGAGAGACTTGAAAAAATTAGACGATTTGTGACAGATTATCAAATCGGTACACAAGAAGAAATTGTAGAACATTTGAAAGAGGCAGGAATCACTGCCACTCAAGCGACAGTATCACGAGATATCAAAGAACTAGGTATTGTCAAAATTCCTTTGAGAGATAATACCTATGTCTATGAATTACCAAAATCAATCGTAAAAAGTTTGCAACTGGCTGAAGACAATATTGAGTCAGCTGAATTGATGGACAAGATGATTAATCTCCAAGTCATCCCAGGAAATACTGCTTTTGTAAAAGCTCAGTTAATCGAGACTTTTGCGGACAAGATTTTTAGCTGTTTGGCTGATGATAGTTCGATTTTAGTCATTGCCAGAAGTGAAAATCTAGCTGAGGAAATCTTTGAACAAGTAAAAAATTGGTAGGTCTATATGTTACTTGAAATTTCGATAAAAAACTTTGCCATTATTGAGGCTATTTCCCTCAATTTTGAAAAGGGGATGACTGTCCTAACTGGTGAAACGGGTGCAGGGAAGTCGATTATCATTGATGCTATGAATATGATGTTGGGGGCTCGTGCTACGACAGATGTTATTCGTCACGGTGCTCCAAAGGCAGAGATTGAGGGGCTTTTCTCAGTTGAGAATAGTCGCCTTTTGCAGGAAATTTTTGATGAGCAAGGTTTAGAATTGGGTGATGAGATTATCATCCGTCGAGAAATCTTGCAAAATGGTCGTAGTATCAGCCGTGTGAATGGCCAGATGGTCAATCTGTCTGTTTTGCGTGCTATTGGGCAACATCTTGTAGATATACATGGTCAGCATGACCAAGAGGAGCTAATGCGTCCTCAACTGCATATCCAGATGTTGGATGAATTCGGTGACGTAGCTTTTTGGGAATTGAAAGAAACCTATCAAACGAGTTTTGATGCCTACCGTAAAATGCGTAAGCAGGTTCTGGAAGTCAAGAAAAACCAACAAGAACATAAGGCACGTATCGAAATGTTGGAATTTCAAATGGCAGAAATTGAGGCAGCCAACTTGCAAGCAGGGGAAGACTTGGCTCTCAATCACGAGCGTGATAAACTTCTCAATCATAAAAATATTGCGGATACGCTGACCAATGCCTACAGCATGTTGGACAATGAAGATTTTTCAAGTCTGGCCAATGTTCGTTCAGCCATGAATGACATGGAAAGTGTTGAAGAGTACGACCCTGAATACCGTGAAATTTCAAGCTCTCTGTCTGAGACCTACTATGTCTTAGAAGATATTAGCAAGCGTCTGGAAGCTATTATTGAGGACCTTGATTTTGACGGCAATCGTCTCATGCAGGTTGAGAATCGTTTGGACCTTCTTCATACTATTACCCGTAAGTATGGTGGGACTGTGGATGATGTCTTGCTTTATTTTGCTAAGATTACAGAAGAATATAATCTCTTGACAGGCAATAACCTTTCTTCTGAGGACATGGAAGCAGAGCTCAAGAAATTAGAAGTCAATCTTATTGATTTGGCAGGTCAGCTTGCCTCTGCTCGTCATGACTTGGCTCAGCAGCTCGAAGCAGAGATTAAACAAGAACTGCAAGACCTCTATATGGAAAAAGCCCAGTTTCAGGTTCGTTTTAGCAAGGGCAAATTCAGTCGTGAGGGAAATGAAATGGTTGAGTTTTACATTTCAACTAATCCTGGTGAAGACTTTAAACCCTTGGTTAAGGTTGCATCTGGTGGAGAATTGTCTCGTCTCATGCTAGCCATTAAGTCTGCCTTTTCACGTAAAGAAGGCAAGACAAGTATTGTCTTTGATGAAGTGGATACAGGAGTTTCAGGTCGTGTAGCTCAGGCCATTGCACAGAAGATTCACAAGATTGGCCAACATGGTCAGGTTCTGGCTATTTCCCATTTGCCACAAGTGATTGCGATTGCGGATTATCAATTCTTTATTGAGAAGATTAGCAATGACCATTCAACAGTTTCGACTGTTCGTCTTTTGACGGTTGAAGAGCGAGTGGAGGAAGTTGCTAAAATGTTGGCAGGTGATGATGTGACGGAAGCAGCTCTGACGCAAGCCAGAGAATTGTTGAGAAACAGGGAGAAATAAGATGACAGACTATTATGTAATTGGAGATGTTCACGGAAAAGCAGGGATGCTAGAAGACCTTCTCAAAACCTGGGACGGTCAGAGCCAGTTGCTCTTTTTAGGAGATTTGATTGACCGTGGTGAAGATAGTCGCCGTGTTCTAGAAATGGTTAAGGACTTAGTGGACAATCAAGGGGCTATCTGTTTGTCAGGAAATCATGAGTATATGTTTTTGACTTGGCTCGATGACCCAGAAGAAAGCTATGACCACTATCGTCGCAATGGTGGAGATACAACCATTAACTCTATCCTAGGTCGTCCTTTGGATGCACCAGTTGACGGGATTGAGGACGCCAAGCGTGTTGCCACCGAAGCAGCAGATTTGGTCAAATTCATTCGTCAAATGCCTTTTGTGGTAGAGACAGACAAGTATATTTTTGTTCATGCAGGTATTGATTTAACTTTGGATGACTGGCATGAAACCACAGATTATAAAAAAGTCTGGCTTAGAAAACCATTCCACGAAGCTGAAAATCATACTGGAAAAACCATTGTCTTCGGTCATACACCGATTTATGGTTTGTTAAAGCAAGAACGAGGTACAGCTGAGCTTTGGATGACAGAAGATGGCAAGATTGGAATGGACGGAGGAGCTGTTTATGGTGGTGTCCTTCATGGAATTATCTTTACAGACCAAGGAATGACAGAACACCACTTTATCGAGAATGACGGCTTTGTCGCTGAAGATTAGTACTCCTAGCAGGGTATGGTCTTGTCAAAATGTCAAAAACAATTTATAATAAATAGATACCCTGAAAGGAAGAGAATCATGAACTTAGAAGAATTGAAAAAACGACAGGAGAAGATTCGTAACTTCTCTATTATCGCTCATATTGACCACGGGAAATCGACTCTAGCAGACCGCATTTTGGAAAAGACTGAGACCGTTTCAAGTCGTGAAATGCAGGCCCAGCTTTTGGATAGCATGGATTTAGAACGGGAACGTGGGATTACCATTAAGTTGAATGCCATTGAGCTGAATTATACTGCAAAAGATGGGGAAACTTATATTTTTCACTTGATTGACACGCCGGGGCACGTTGACTTTACCTATGAAGTTTCACGTTCGCTAGCTGCCTGTGAGGGAGCGATTTTGGTGGTAGATGCCGCTCAAGGGATTGAGGCTCAAACCCTCGCCAACGTGTATCTAGCCTTGGATAATGATTTGGAAATTATGCCAGTCATTAACAAAATTGACCTGCCTGCTGCAGACCCTGAGCGTGTACGCACAGAGATTGAGGATGTGATTGGTTTGGATGCCAGCGAAGCAGTTTTAGCATCTGCCAAAGCTGGTATCGGTATCGAAGAAATTCTCGAGCAAATTGTAGAAAAAGTACCGGCTCCAACGGGTGATGTAACGGCGCCACTTAAGGCCTTGATTTTCGACTCTGTGTACGATGCTTACCGTGGGGTTATCCTCCAAGTGCGTGTCATGGACGGAGTGGTCAAACCTGGCGATAAGATTCAGCTTATGAGTAATGGCAAGACCTTTGATGTGACAGAAGTTGGTATTTTTACACCGAAAGCAGTTGGTCGTGATTTCCTTGCGACTGGTGACGTTGGTTATATTGCAGCGTCTATCAAGACGGTTCAGGATACTCGTGTGGGTGATACTGTTACCTTGGCAACCAATCCTGCGGCAGAGCCATTACATGGTTACAAGCAGATGAATCCTATGGTCTTTGCGGGTCTATATCCAATTGAGTCAAACAAATACAATGACCTGCGTGAAGCCCTTGAAAAATTGCAACTGAATGATGCTAGTCTTCAGTTTGAACCAGAAACATCACAGGCACTTGGTTTTGGTTTCCGTTGTGGTTTCCTTGGACTTCTCCATATGGATGTAATCCAAGAACGTTTGGAACGTGAGTTCAACATCGACCTCATCATGACAGCTCCATCCGTTATCTATAAGGTTAATTTGACCGACGGGGAGTCTATGGATGTGTCTAACCCATCTGAGTTCCCAGACCCAACCAAGATTGCGACCATTGAAGAGCCATATGTTAAGGCGCAAATCATGGTACCGCAAGAGTTTGTTGGAGCAGTGATGGAGCTAGCTCAGCGCAAGCGTGGGGACTTTGTGACTATGGACTATATTGATGACAATCGTGTCAATGTTATTTATCAAATTCCACTGGCTGAAATCGTCTTTGACTTCTTCGATAAGCTTAAGTCTTCAACTCGTGGTTATGCAAGCTTTGACTACGAATTGTCAGAGTACCGTCCGTCTAAGCTGGTGAAAATGGATATCCTTCTCAACGGAGACAAGGTAGATGCCCTCAGCTTTATCGTTCACAAGGATTTTGCCTACGAACGTGGAAAACTCATCGTTGATAAACTCAAGAAAATTATTCCTCGTCAACAATTTGAGGTACCAATTCAAGCAGCAATTGGACACAAGATTGTCGCTCGTACTGATATCAAGGCCCTTCGTAAAAACGTACTTGCCAAGTGTTATGGTGGTGACGTTTCTCGTAAACGTAAACTTCTTGAAAAACAAAAAGCTGGTAAGAAGCGCATGAAAGCTATCGGATCAGTAGAAGTCCCACAAGAAGCCTTCCTCAGCGTCTTGAGCATGGATGAAGAATAAGTTATCATAATTGTTTTTCTTGTTCACAGGAAATTTACATAAGAATCAATAGTAAAACAGGCTTAAATAGGCCTGTTTTTTTGGATTTAGAATAGGATTAAATCGTTTAAAATGTTTGTTTCGAATGTTTGTTTTGCTTATAAAGATAAAAAATAAACAAAATAATCAAAAAAAGGACAAAAAACAACAAAAAATATTGACAACGATTTCATATAGTGTTATACTTATAGCATAAAGTTAATGGAAAGAAGGGAAAACCTTATGGGATTAGATCATTTCTTTGACAAAAACCTTGTGTTTTGCTTAGAAGCGGATAATCAAGAACATCTCTTTGATCAGGTCGCAACTTTATTGGAAGAACGAGAAATCGTGACTCCGACCTATCGTGAAGCCCTGATCACGCGTGAAAAGTCATTTCCAACTGGCTTAGATATGGAATTTTTGGGTAAGGATTTGCCGAATGTGGCTATTCCTCACACAGATATAGTTCATAATCTTGCCGAAAAAGTTGTGGTAGTTCGATTAGAAAAACCAGTGACTTTCCACAATATGATTGCGCCAGATAAGGAAGTAGAAGTATCCTTACTCTTCTTTATCATTAATAACTCAAGTTCAAGCCAAACGAACATTCTTGCTCAGTTGATGGACTTCTTTACTGGAAATGGTCATCTTGAAGACCTATCAAAAATTTCTGAACCAGAAGCCATCTATGCTTATATTGCTGAAGCAATTGCTTAATCTTGTCTATTAAAAATATTAAATCGGAGGAAATCCATATGATTAAAATTCTTGCTGCCTGCGGTGCAGGTGTTAACTCAAGCCACCAAATTAAAAGTGCTCTTGAAGAAGAACTTTCAAACCGCGGTTTCGATGTTCACTGTGATGCGGTAATGGTCAAAGACGTTAATGAAGACCTTATCAAAGGTTATGACATCTTCACACCAATTGCTGCGACAGACCTTGGTTTTGACCCAGGTATTCCAGTTATCGAAGCTGGACCAATCTTATTCCGTATCCCAGCAATGAGTGCTCCAGTATTTGACAATATTGAAGCAGCTATCAAAGAACACGGATTAAGCTAATTTTAATTTGTTAACATTCATATAACAATAAAAAGGGAGGAACTATTATGGATGTCATTATCGAACTAGCCAATAAGCTGTTCAAACCTATCTTGGATATGGGTGGACCAATCATCATGCTGATCATTTTGACAGTATTGGCTCTACTTTTTGGAGTGAAATTCTCCAAAGCGCTTGAAGGTGGTATCAAACTTGCCATCGCTCTTACAGGTATCGGTGCCATCATTGGTATGTTAAATGGTGCTTTCTCAGCATCACTTGCAAAATTTGTTGAAAACACTGGTATTCAATTGAACATCACCGACGTTGGTTGGGCACCACTTGCTACAATCACTTGGGGATCTGCTTGGACACTTTACTTCTTGCTCATCATGTTGATTGTCAACGTAGTGATGCTTGCTATGAAGAAAACTGACACACTTGACGTTGATATCTTCGATATCTGGCACTTGTCTATCACAGGTCTTTTGATTAAATGGTATGCAGACAACAATGGAGTTAGTCAAGGAGTTTCACTCTTCATCGCGACTGCAGCAGTTGTCCTTGTAGGAGTTCTTAAAATCATCAACTCTGACTTGATGAAACCAACATTTGACGATCTTCTTAATGCACCAAGTTCATCACCAATGACTTCAACTCACATGAACTACATGATGAACCCAGTTATCATGGTTTTGGATAAGATTTTTGAAAAATTCTTCCCAGGTCTTGATAAATATGACTTTGACGCTGCAAAATTGAACAAGAAAATCGGTTTCTGGGGATCTAAATTCTTCATCGGTTTCATCCTTGGTATCGTTATCGGTTTGATGGGTACTCCACATCCAGTTGATGGACTTAAAGATGCAGCAAACTGGCAAGAAGTTATCAAAGGTTGGTTGTCTCTTGGTTTGACAGCCGGTGTAGCTTTGGAACTCTTCTCACTTATCGGTTCATGGTTCATTGCTGCCGTAGAACCACTTTCACAAGGTATTACAAACGTTGCTACTAAACGTTTGGAAGGACGTAAGTTTAACATCGGTCTAGACTGGCCATTCATCGCTGGTCGTGCTGAAATCTGGGCTTGTGCCAACGTACTTGCACCAATTATGTTGATTGAAGCTGTGCTTCTTTCAAACGTCGGAAATGGTATCTTGCCACTTGCAGGTATCATCGCTATGGGTGTTACTCCAGCTCTCTTGGTTGTAACACGTGGTAAATTGCTCCGTATGATTATCTTCGGAACACTCTTGTTGCCACTCTTCCTTCTTTCAGGTACACTTATCGCGCCATTTGCAACAGAACTTGCTAAAGGTGTAGGTGCCTTCCCAGAAGGTGTGAGCCAAACTCAGTTGATCACTCACTCAACTCTTGAAGGACCAATCGAAAAACTTCTTGGTTGGACAATTGGTAACACTACAACTGGTGATATCAAAGCAATCCTTGGTGCTGTAGCCTTCCTTGTATTCTATATCGGTATCTTTGCATGGTACAGAAAACAAATGATTAAACGTAACGAAGAGTACGCAGCAAAAGCAAAATAATGCGCTCCTATAAAATGTAAATTGTTGAAACTAGGTTGTCATACCATTAGGAGTGACAGCCTAGTTTTTTATAAACTATCAAGAAATCGGAGAAAATAATGGTAATTGAATTAAAATCAGAACAATTAAGAGTTCAATTTAACAGTTTTGGTGGAGCTCTTTCTTCTATAAAAGATGCTGAGGGACTGGAGTATTTGTGGCAAGGGGATGCTACTTATTGGAGCGGACAAGCTCCTGTTCTCTTCCCCATTTGTGGTTCATTGAGAGAGGATACAGCATTTTATATAGATGAGAAGGGACAAGAAAGTAAAGGAAAGATTCCTCGACATGGTTTGGTTCGTAAGAAAGAATTTGAATTAGTTGAACAGACAGATAATAGTGTAACTTTTGCAATTGAAGACGATGAGAATAGCTATCAGAACTACCCTTATCATTTCCGCCTAGAAATCACTTATATCCTTACTGGAAAGACAGTACGGACTCAATACAAGATTTTTAATAAAGAAACTAGCAAGGTCATGCCTTACTTTATTGGTGGACATCCAGGATTTAATTGTCCTCTACTGGATGATGAGGTCTATGAAGATTACTACTTAGAGTTTGAGAAAGAAGAGACTTGCTCTGTTCCACGTCCTTTCCCAGAAACTGGGATGCTTGATTTCCAAGATAGAAGTCCATGGCTAGAAGGTCAAAAAGAATTAGACCTCAGCTATGATCTTTTCAGTACAGATGCAGTCACCTTAGATGAATTGCAATCTAGAACAATTGCCCTTCGTTCTCGTAAACATGATAAGGGATTAAAAGTGCACTTTACAGAGTTCTTAAATCTTATTATTTGGTCAACTTTGAATAAAGGTCCTTTCATTGCTTTTGAACCATGGTCTGGCTTGTCAACATCCCTTGAAGAAGGAGATCATCTAGAAGATAAGAAGAATGTTCGTCTCCTAGAACCTAGTCAAGTGGATCAAATTGGTTTTGATATCGAAATTTTCTAGTTAAAAAACACAAAAACAAACATTAACTGTTGACTTTTTTCGGAAATAGGAGTATATTATGTTTGTAAGCAACAAATGGTGTTTGTAACAAACAAACAATCACTTGTTATATTTTCTTTCGTGGAGAAGGATTTTTTCTAGGAAACTGATTTCCTAAACTTGAATAAGGTGTCATTCATCTCATTCAATCTAATTTGTCAATAAACTGCTAGAAAACTTTTTGTAGGTAAACTGCTAACCATAAAAGTCTTTACTAGCCTAGAAAAATAAAAGGAGTATACAATATGTCTATTGTTATCGGTGCAGATGCTGCAGGTTTGAGATTGAAAGAAGTTGTGAAAGACTTCTTGGAAAAAGAAAACTTCCATGTTGTGGATGTTACAGCTGAAGGTCAAGACTTTGTTGATGTGACTCTTGCTGTTGCTGCAGAAGTAAACAAAGAAGAACAAAACCTTGGTATCGTGATTGATGCTTATGGAGCTGGTCCATTTATGGTCGCAACTAAGATCAAAGGAATGGTTGCTGCAGAAGTATCTGACGAACGTTCAGCTTATATGACTCGTGGCCACAACAACTCACGTATGATCACTATGGGTGCACAACTTGTTGGTGATGAATTGGCTAAAAATATTGCTAAAGGATTTGTTAACGGTAAATACGATGGTGGTCGTCATCAAATCCGTGTCGACATGTTGAACAAAATGTGCTAATTAGATTACAGTAAGAAAGGTAAGTTAAAAATGAGAATTGCAATTGGATGTGACCACATCGTAACAGATGAAAAAATGGCGGTTTCAGAATTTTTGAAATCAAAAGGATATGAAGTCATTGACTTTGGTACATATGACCATACACGTACTCACTACCCAATCTTTGGTAAAAAAGTAGGGGAAGCTGTAACTAGCGGTCAAGCTGATCTTGGGGTATGTATCTGTGGTACTGGTGTTGGTATCAACAACGCTGTAAATAAAGTCCCAGGTGTTCGTTCTGCCTTGGTTCGTGATATGACAACAGCCCTTTATGCTAAAGAACAATTGAACGCCAACGTTATCGGTTTTGGTGGTAAGATTACTGGTGAATTGCTCATGTGCGATATCATCGAAGCTTTCATCCATGCTGAATACAAACCATCTGAAGAAAACAAAAAATTGATTGCGAAAATTGAACACGTTGAAAGTCACAATGCTAAACAAACAGACGCAAACTTCTTCACTGAATTCCTTGAAAAATGGGATCGCGGAGAATACCACGACTAAGAGGTGACCTATGATTTTAACAGTCACAATGAACCCATCCATTGATATTTCCTATCCCTTGGATGAGTTGAAGATTGATACTGTCAATCGTGTGGTGGATGTAACCAAAACGGCTGGTGGTAAGGGGCTCAATGTTACCCGAGTACTTTCAGAATTTGGGGATTCTGTTCTTGCTACTGGTTTAGTGGGTGGCAAACTTGGTGAGTTTTTGGTTGAAAATATTGATGATCAAGTAAAGAAAGATTTCTTCTCAATTCAGGGAGAAACTCGGAACTGTATCGCTATTCTCCACGGTGACAACCAAACAGAAGTTCTTGAAAAAGGACCTGAAGTTCTTGAACAAGAAGGTCAAGACTTTTTAAAACATTTCAAAAAACTCTTGGAGTCAGTTGAAGTAGTAGCTATCTCAGGTAGTCTGCCAGCTGGCCTTCCAGTTGATTACTATGCGAGCTTGGTAGAACTTGCTAATCAAGCTGGCAAGCCTGTTGTCTTGGACTGCTCTGGTGCAGCACTTCAGGCGGTTCTTGAATCACCACATAAACCAACAGTCATCAAACCAAATAATGAGGAATTATCTCAGCTTCTTGGAAGAGAAGTTTCTGAGGATTTGGATGAATTAAAAGAAGTCCTTCAAGAACCTTTGTTTGCAGGTATTGAATGGATTATCGTTTCACTTGGTGCCAACGGTGCTTTTGCCAAACATGGTGACACTTTCTACAAGGTAGATATTCCTAGAATTCAGGTAGTCAACCCTGTTGGATCTGGAGATTCTACAGTTGCTGGAATTTCTTCAGGTTTACTTCATAAAGAATCGGATGCAGAACTACTCATCAAGGCAAATGTTCTTGGTATGCTCAATGCTCAAGAAAAAATGACTGGTCATGTCAACATGGCCAACTATCAAGCTCTATATGATCAATTAATAGTAAAAGAGGTATAAAATGGCTTTAACAGAACAAAAACGTGCACGCTTAGAAAAACTTTCTGATGAAAATGGTATCATCTCAGCTCTTGCATTTGACCAACGTGGTGCTTTAAAACGCCTCATGGCTCAACACCAAACAGAAGAACCAACAGTGGCTCAAATGGAAGAACTTAAAGTCTTGGTAGCAGATGAATTGACTAAATACGCTTCATCTATGCTCCTTGACCCTGAATATGGACTTCCAGCGACTAAAGCTCTTGATGAAAAAGCTGGTCTTCTCCTTGCTTATGAAAAAACAGGTTATGACACAACAAGCACAAAACGCTTGCCAGACTGCTTGGATGTTTGGTCTGCAAAACGTATTAAAGAAGAAGGTGCAGATGCAGTTAAATTCTTGCTTTACTATGATGTAGATAGCTCAGACGAACTCAACCAAGAAAAACAAGCTTACATCGAACGTATCGGTTCTGAGTGTGTGGCTGAAGATATCCCATTCTTCCTTGAAATCCTTGCTTACGATGAAAAAATTGCGGACGCTGGTTCTGTAGAATATGCGAAAGTAAAACCACACAAAGTTATCGGCGCTATGAAAGTCTTCTCAGACCCACGCTTTAACATTGATGTCTTGAAAGTAGAAGTTCCTGTTAACATTAAATATGTTGAAGGCTTCGCTGAAGGTGAAGTAGTTTATACACGTGATGAAGCAGCAGCCTTCTTCAAAGCTCAAGATGAAGCAACTAACTTGCCATACATCTACTTGAGTGCTGGTGTATCAGCTAAACTCTTCCAAGATACTCTTGTATTTGCCCATGAATCAGGTGCAAACTTTAACGGAGTTCTTTGTGGCCGTGCTACATGGGCTGGATCAGTTGAAGCATACATCAAAGATGGTGAAGAAGCAGCACGTGAATGGCTTCGCACAACTGGATTTGAAAACATTGACGAACTCAACAAAGTTCTTCAAACAACAGCAACTTCATGGAAAGAACGCGTGTAAGCAAGTCCTCCTAGGTTAGGAACATGAATCTAAAAATTTTTTAAAAAAGTTGTATGTAAAGGTTTACAAAATAACTTACTTGTGCTATACTTAAATCACAAGTTAATACAAGGTGAGTGTTACTAAGTAATATTAGGCATGATCACAGGTGAATTAGAAATCGGCTGATTTTCTAGTTCATTTGTGGTCATTTTTTGTACTCATATACCTTTAAGATATAAAAGGAGGTTGACATGTATCGAATTCTAAATCCAATGAATCACAATGTCTCGCTTGTCAGAAACGATAAAGGAGAAGAAGTGATTGTGATTGGTAAGGGGATTGCATTTGGAAAGAAGAAGGGAGATTTGATTGATGAACAGCAGGTTGAGAAAATCTTTCGGATGAAGACCGAAGAGTCAAGAGAAAACTTTATGGCTCTCCTCAAAGATGTTCCGCTTGATTTTATCACAGTGACCTATGAAATCATTGATAAGCTATCAAAGAAATATCATTATCCGATTCAAGAGTATCTCTACGTAACCTTGACAGATCATATTTACTGTTCTTACCAAGCTCTAGCACAAGGAAGGTACAAGGATAGTAATCTGCCAGATATTTCCACTAAGTATCCTGTCGCTTTTCAAATCGCAAATGAAGCATTTGAAATTTACCGTCAGAAGCTAGCGGATCATTTTCCTGAGGACGAAATTATTCGGATTGCTTATCATTTCATTAATGCCGAAGGTGAAAATGAAGTGGAACTTGTGGAGTCGATTGATAAGAGGAAAGAAATTCTCAGGAATGTTGAAGAAGTGCTAAAGGAATATGCAATTCAACGAACTAAAGAGAATAACCATTTCTATGATCGCTTTATGATTCATTTGAATTATTTCTTGGATTATTTAGACAGGTCTAGAGATGATAACCAATCACTTCTGGATATGGAAGATCATATTAAACAATCCTATCCAAAAGCCTTCGAGATTGGTTCCAAAATCTATGATGTGATTACACAACATACGGGTCTTGATTTGTATAAAAGTGAACGAGTTTATCTAGTTCTACATATCCAACGTTTATTGTCATAAAAATTTAATTAAAAATATATAAGGAGAATTCTATCATGAATAGAGAAGAAGTAACATTGTTAGGTTTTGAAATCGTAGCCTATGCTGGCGATGCTCGTTCAAAACTATTGGAAGCCTTGAAGGCTGCTGAAGCTGGTGATTTTGAAAAAGCGGACGCTCTGGTAGAGGAAGCTGGTAGCTGTATTGCAGAGGCTCACCACGCGCAAACAAGTCTATTGACTAAGGAAGCTTCAGGTGAGGACTTAGCTTATAGTGTAACCATGATGCATGGTCAAGACCACTTGATGACAACCATCTTATTAAAAGATTTGATGCATCATTTAATCGAACTTTACAAGAGAGGAGTTAAATAATGAATAAACTAATTGCATTCATAGAGAAAGGAAAACCTTTCTTTGAGAAATTATCTCGTAATATCTATCTTCGTGCTATTCGTGATGGTTTCATTGCAGGTATGCCTGTTATTCTCTTCTCAAGTATCTTTATCTTGATTGCTTTTGTACCAAACTCATGGGGCTTTAAATGGTCTGATGAAGTTGTAGCCTTTCTGATGAAACCTTACAGCTATTCAATGGGAATTCTGGCTCTTTTGGTAGCTGGTACAACAGCTAAGTCATTGACTGACTCAGTCAATCGAAGCATGGAGAAAACCAATCAAATCAACTATATGTCAACACTGTTAGCAGCGATTGTTGGTTTGTTGATGTTGGCAGCTGATCCTATCGAAAATGGTCTAGCTACTGGATTCTTGGGGACAAAAGGTTTGCTTTCAGCCTTCCTTGCTGCCTTTGTTACCGTAGCAATCTATAAGGTTTGTGTTAAGAACAACGTCACTATTCGCATGCCTGACGAAGTTCCACCTAATATCTCACAAGTATTTAAAGATGTGATTCCATTCACTCTATCAGTTGTTTCTCTTTATGCTCTTGATTTACTAGCTCGTCATTTTGTTGGTGCAAGTGTGGCAGAATCAATCGGTAAATTCTTTGCACCACTATTCTCTGCTGCTGATGGTTATCTAGGTATCACCATTATCTTTGGTGCCTTTGCCTTCTTCTGGTTTGTTGGTATCCATGGTCCATCTATCGTTGAGCCTGCTATCGCAGCTATTACCTATGCAAATGCTGAAGTCAACTTGAACCTTCTCCAACAAGGTATGCACGCTGACAAGATTCTTACTTCTGGTACACAAATGTTTATCGTTACCATGGGTGGTACTGGTGCGACACTGGTTGTTCCATTCATGTTCATGTGGTTAACAAAATCAAAACGTAACCGTGCAATCGGACGTGCTTCAGTAGTTCCTACCTTCTTCGGTGTAAATGAACCAATCTTGTTTGGTGCACCACTTGTATTGAACCCAATCTTCTTCATTCCATTTATCTTTGCTCCAATCGCGAACGTTTGGATCTTCAAATTCTTTATTGAAACACTTGGAATGAACTCATTTACTGCTAATCTACCATGGACAACTCCAGCTCCACTAGGTTTAGTTCTTGGTACGAACTTCCAAGTTCTATCATTCATTCTTGCTGCTCTTCTAATCGTGGTTGACGTAGTCATTTACTACCCATTCCTTAAAGTATATGATGAACAAATTCTTGAAGAAGAACGTTCAGGTAAAGCTAACGATGAATTGAAAGAAAAAGTTGCTGCAAACTTCAACACTGCAAAAGCGGATGCTATTCTTGAAAAAGCAGGTGTAGAAGCAGCTCAAAATACCATCACTGAAGAAACAAATGTCCTCGTTCTCTGTGCAGGTGGAGGTACAAGTGGACTTCTTGCGAATGCTTTGAATAAGGCAGCTGCAGAATACAATGTTCCTGTGAAAGCAGCAGCAGGTGGCTATGGTGCTCACCGTGAAATGTTGCCAGAGTTTGATTTGGTTATTCTTGCTCCTCAAGTAGCTTCTAACTTTGAAGATATGAAAGCAGAAACTGATAAACTCGGTATTAAACTTGCGAAAACAGAAGGCGCTCAATACATCAAATTAACTCGTGATGGAAAAGGTGCTCTTGCATTCGTACAAGCTCAATTCGATTAATAATAGGGACTATGAAATAGTTTCCTCTCGTTACGCAAATTGCTATGGCGAATTTCCTAATCGCCTTATTAATTCGTCGGTAAAAAGATATCGTTTTTACCTCCTCATGTCACAATTCGGTGACTTGGTACAAGAAGTGAGATGGAGAAGGATGGCTCACTGACTCCTCTCCTCTCACTTTTACTTTATTTTAAATCAAGAAATAGGTGAAAAAATGACAAAAACATTACCAAAAGACTTTATTTTTGGTGGCGCAACAGCTGCCTATCAAGCAGAAGGTGCTACACATACTGATGGTAAAGGACCAGTAGCGTGGGATAAATATCTTGAAGATAACTACTGGTACACTGCAGAACCAGCCAGTGATTTTTACAATCGATACCCAGTTGACCTTAAGCTAGCAGAAGAGTATGGTGTCAATGGTATTCGAATTTCTATTGCTTGGTCACGTATTTTCCCAACCGGTTACGGTCAAGTAAATGCTAAAGGTGTTGAGTTTTATCATAATCTATTTGCAGAGTGTCACAAACGTCATGTTGAGCCTTTTGTAACTCTTCATCACTTTGACACGCCAGAAGCTCTCCACTCAAATGGAGACTTCTTAAACCGTGAAAACATTGAACATTTTGTAGACTACGCTGCCTTCTGTTTTGAAGAATTTCCAGAAGTCAACTATTGGACAACCTTTAATGAAATTGGGCCAATTGGTGATGGTCAATATTTAGTTGGTAAATTCCCTCCAGGTATTCAGTACGACCTTGCCAAAGTTTTCCAATCGCACCACAATATGATGGTTTCTCATGCGCGTGCAGTCAAGCTATATAAAGATAAAGGTTATAAAGGTGAAATTGGTGTTGTTCACGCACTGCCAACCAAGTATCCTTTGGATCCTAAAAATCCAGCAGATGTTCGTGCAGCTGAGTTGGAAGATATTATTCACAATAAATTTATCTTGGATGCAACTTATCTAGGTCGCTATTCAGCTGAAACGATAGAAGGTGTCAACCATATCCTATCCGTGAATGGTGGTAGCTTAGATCTTCGTGAAGAAGATTTCGAAGTATTAGAAGCCGCAAAAGACTTGAATGACTTCCTTGGAATTAATTACTATATGAGTGACTGGATGGAAGCCTTTGATGGAGAAACTGAAATTATCCATAATGGTAAGGGTGAGAAAGGAAGCTCTAAATACCAAATCAAAGGTGTTGGTCGTCGTGTAGCTCCTGACTATGTGCCACGCACGGACTGGGATTGGATTATCTATCCTCAAGGTTTGTATGATCAAATCATGCGAGTGAAGAAAGATTACCCTAACTACAAGAAGATTTACATCACTGAAAATGGTCTCGGATATAAAGATGAGTTCGTTGATAACACTGTTTACGATGATGGGCGTATTGATTATGTGAAACAACACTTGGAAGTATTATCTGATGCTATTGCAGATGGAGCGAATGTAAAGGGTTACTTCATTTGGTCATTAATGGATGTCTTCTCATGGTCAAACGGTTATGAAAAACGCTACGGTCTCTTTTATGTAGACTTTGAAACTCAAGAACGTTATCCTAAGAAATCAGCTCACTGGTACAAGAAAGTAGCGGAAACTCAAGTGATTGAGTAGTAGAATTAGTAATTAGATATAGAATTCTAGTGAGGCAAAAAGATGTTCAAAGATTTTATCAAATCTATTTATGAAAAAGTTTATATTATCAATTTTGATAAATGTTCCCAAATACCTTGTTTGACTAATGAGGAGCTGAAAAGTCTTGGGAAATGGTATGTCTCTACCGGTAAAGAATGGATTTGCCATTCAGACTATGAGCTGGAAGAATTTAAAAATATCTTTTTAAATTTTATCAGTCCTGAAGAACGGGATAATATCTCCTTTGATTCAGATTTTATGCCGTTTCAACAATCATAAATAATCTAAGAAACTCTTTGTAAAAATCTTCATCAAAAAATGCGTCATGTCAAGATTCTTATTTTCTTGATATGACGCATTTTATATTTTATCAATCCTCAGTTTTATGGTTTAGAAAGAATAATTTTTGTTTGTTTTGAAAGTTGTTCGAAGGTTTCTTTGCTCAGTTTAGAGTCTGAAACGATGGTATCAATATCAGAGATATTGTAGAATGTATAAAAATCAAATTTATTGAACTTACTATTGTCAGCTAGTAAGTATTTTTTATTGGAATTATTGAGGGCTATGCGTTGGGATTCACCTTCCTCTTCACTAAAGGTCGCAATCGCATTGTCCTTAATACCATTACAGCTAACGAAGGCTTTAGAAAATTGAAGATTGCCCAAGTTTTGCAAGGTTAGTGTTCCAACAAAGGCTCCAGTGATAGAGCGGTAATTCCCACCAATTAAAATCAAATCTGTTAGTTTTCGTTCGTTTAAGATGAGAAAGACTGGTAAACTGTTTGTTACAACACGAATATTATCAATTGGAAGTTCACGAGCAAAAGATTCCAAGGTGGTACCAGGGCCGATAAAAATAGTTTCACCCTCATCAATTAAATGGCCTGCAAAACGGCTAATTTCTTGTTTTTCTGCGATTTGTAAGCTTTGTTTTTCAATATTGGAACGTTCATTATTTAAAATAGAACCTGTGCGAATTTTTTCAGCTCCCCCGTGCACCCGAACAAGTAGATCCTTGTCAGCTAACTCTTGCAAGTAGCGTCTAGCAGTCATATCTGATACATCTAAGCGAGCCATAATTTCTTTTACAGTAATAGTTCCCTTTGTATTTACCGTTTCTAGAATATTATCTAGTTTTTCCTGCTTTAACATCGTTATCACCTCTATTTCTATTACTATTTTATCATAAAGTATTCAATCAATCAATTTAAAAAACAAAAGAAAACAAAAACAAAAACATCATGGTTGTTTTAAACAAACCATGATGTTGTTATCACTTATAAAATAGATGACCTTAGTCCAAACCGTAGTTGTAGTCATCGTCTTGCATGGCTTCAACTTCACCAAGGAGGTAACCATTTCCGACTTGAGAGAAGAAGTCGTGGTTGGAAGTTCCTGTTGAAATACCGTTCATAACGATTGGGTTGACATCATCTGCTGAGTCTGGGAAGAGTGGATCTTGTCCCAGGTTCATGAGTGCCTTGTTGGCATTGTAGCGAAGGAAGGTTTTGACTTCTTCCGTCCAACCAACACCGTCATAGAGGCTTTCTGTATAGCCTTCTTCATTTTCATAAAGAGTGTAGAGCAGGTCGTACATCCATTCTTTGAGTTTTTCTTGCTCTTCTTCAGGCAATTCATTGAAACCGAGTTGGAATTTGTATCCGATATAGGTTCCGTGAACAGACTCATCACGAATGATCAATTTAATGATTTCAGCGACGTTGGCTAGTTTATTGTTACCAAGATAGTAGAGGGGAGTGAAGAAACCAGAGTAGAAGAGGAAGGTTTCAAGGAAAACGCTGGCAACTTTCTTTTCAAGTGGGCTACCGTTTAGGTAGATTTCGTTGACGATCTCAGCCTTCTTTTGTAGGTAAGGATTGGTATTGGTCCATTCGAAAATTTCTTCAATCTCAGCCTTAGTATTCAAGGTAGAAAAGATTGATGAGTAAGATTTAGCGTGGACAGATTCCATAAATTGGATGTTATTGAAAACAGCTTCCTCATGTGGTGTACGGATGTCTGCGCGAAGGGCTTGAACCCCAGTTTCAGATTGCATAGTGTCGAGAAGGGTTAAACCACCAAAGACTTTTCCAACCAAGTCTTTTTCTACATTTGATAGCTTTCTCCAGTCATCCAAGTCATTTGACAAAGGAATACGTGTATCAAGCCAGAATTGCTCCGTCAGTTTTTCCCAAGTTGATTTGTCGATGACATCTTCGATGGCATTCCAGTTAATGGCTTTGTAGTAAGTTTCCATTTTGAAATCTCTTTCTGTGTTTAGTATTGCGAACTCACAATTACTTCTATTTTATCATAATTCTAGAGGAGTATCGCACAAAAAGTCGGAAGCCCGACTTTTTGTTATTTCATAGTATAGATGCTTATTCTAGTTTAGCAGGGTGAATGAATCACTTATCTGAGAAAAAGTAGTTTCCTCAAACAAAAATTAGATCACACAGCTTTCACATTGGTTGGCACCGACTTCTCCACCATCATCAGTAAAGGTACGGACGTAGTAGATAGACTTGATACCCTTGTTAAAGGCATAGTTACGAAGGATAGACAAGTCACGTGTCGTTTGTTTGTTTTCTTTCTTCCATTCGTAAAGACCTTTTGGAATGTCACTACGCATGAAGAGGGTGAGTGAAAGTCCTTGGTCCACGTGCTCAGTCGCAGCAGCGTAAACATCAATCACCTTACGCATATCCATATCGTAGGCAGAAGTGTAGTATGGAATGGTTTCTGTTGACAAGCCAGCAGCAGGGTAGTAGATTTTACCGATTTTCTTCTCTTGGCGTTCCTCGATACGTTGCGTAATCGGGTGGATAGAAGCAGAAACATCGTTGATATAGCTGATAGAACCATTTGGTGCTACAGCAAGACGGTTTTGGTGGTAAAGTCCATCTGCTTGAACCTTGTCACGAAGTTCAGCCCAGTCAGCAGCACTTGGGATAAAGACATCTTTGAAGAGTTCTTTAACACGGTCTGATTTTGGAACAAATTCGCCAGTTGCATACTTGTTGAAGTAGCTTCCGTTAGCATAGTCTGATTTTTCAAAGTTATGGAAGGTAATACCACGTTCACGCGCAATATTGTTTGACTCAACCAAGGTCCAGTAGTTCATAAGCATAAAGTAGATGCTTGTAAACTCAACAGACTCAGGTGATCCATATTCGATGAGTTGTTGGGCAAGGTAGCTGTGAAGTCCCATTGCGCCAAGACCAAAAGTATGAGCTTGGCTATTTCCATGATCGATAGTAGGTACAGCTACGATGTGTGAACTATCTGTAACGAAAGTAAGGGCACGAACCATAGCACGGATAGAACGACCAAAGTCAGGTGAAGTCATCATGTTGACCACGTTAGTTGAACCAAGGTTACATGAAACGTCTGTTCCCATTTGAAGGAATTCTTGAGCATCGTTGATCAAGCTTGGTTCTTGGACTTGAAGAATCTCAGAACACAAGTTACTCATGATAATCTTACCATCAACAGGATTTGCACGGTTAGCCGTATCAATGTTGACCACATAAGGGTAGCCAGACTCTTGTTGCAATTTAGAGATTTCAGTTTCCAAATCACGCGCCTTGATTTTTGTCTTGCGAATGTTTGGATTTGCGACGAGTTCATCGTATTTTTCAGTGATGTCGATGTAGTTAAATGGCACACCGTATTCAAGCTCTACTGAGTAAGGGCTGAAGAGGTACATTTCTTCATTTTTACGAGCCAATTCGTAGAATTTATCGGGCACCACAACACCAAGTGAAAGGGTCTTAACACGAACTTTTTCATCGGCGTTTTCTTTCTTAGTTGAAAGGAAGGCGATAATATCTGGGTGGAAGACGTTGAGGTAGACAACACCAGCACCTTGACGTTGCCCCAACTGGTTTGAATAAGAGAAGCTGTCTTCAAAAAGCTTCATAACTGGTACGACACCAGAAGCTGCTCCTTCATAGCCTTTTATAGGTGCACCAGCTTCACGAAGATTGCTGAGGGTAATTCCCACACCACCACCGATACGTGAAAGTTGAAGAGCAGAGTTGATAGAACGTCCGATAGAGTTCATATCATCTGTGACTTGAATCAAGAAACATGATACCAATTCTCCACGACGAGCACGACCAGCATTCAAGAAGGAAGGAGTAGCGGGTTGGTAGCGTTGGTGGATAATTTCATTGGCAATATCAATTGCAATGGCTTCATCACCGTCAGCAAAATAAAGGGCGTTGAAGAAGACACGGTCTTCCATACTTTCAAGATAATATTCACCGTCGTTAGTCTTCAAAGCATATTGATTGTAAAATTTATAGGCAGCCATGAAAGACTTGAATTGGAAGTTTTGTTCTTTGATAAATTGAGACAATTCTTCCAAAAATTCTGGACGGTATTTCTTGATAAAGGCTGTTTCGATGTAGTTGTGTTCAATGAGGTAGTTGATTTTATCCTTGATTGAATCAAAAACCATAGTATTTGGAACTACATTTTCTTTAAAGAAAGCATCCAAGGCTTCCTTATCTTTATGAAGCATGATTTGTCCATTAACAGGACGGTTGATTTCGTTATTGAGACGGAAGTAAGTCACGTCCTCAAGATGTTTTAATCCCATAAAATTTCCCTTATCTAATTACAAAAGAAAGGCTTCTAAGTTAGCCCTAGAAGCAGTTTCTTCTGGATGATGTACTAAGATTATGCTAATTGTTTCAGTTTTCCTGGTTGGAAACCTGAAAAGACTTCAGTTGGTGTTTGGATAACAGGAGCTGCGCTGAAACCGAGCTCTTTAACTTGATCGATGTACTCAGGTTGCTCATCAAGATTGATTTCGCGATAAGCGACATTATTACTGTCCAAGAAACGTTTGGTCATTTTACATTGGACACAGTTGTTTTTAGAATAAACGGTTACCATTGTGTAACTCCTCTTTCAAAATAGATTACTTTTTTAGTATATCAGAAAATAAATTTTTGTCAATAATTTGAAACTAAATATAGTGGTCTATTTTTCTGCTCAAGCCCACAAAACACAATATGTAGTGTTTGTTTTGTGAAATGATGATAATTATCCTATAAGTTGTTTTTTGAAAAACTATATCCTGTGTTTTGTTATCTAGAATAGAAGATTTTCAGCAAGTTATCTGAAAGGAAATCGAATAAATCCCATAAAATGCTTGAAAAAAATCCTAGAAGATGATATAATACCAAATTGTAAGGGTTATCACATATAACTCAAAAAAGAAAGAACAAAAGGAGAGTCAAACTATGGCTTCTAAAGATTTCCACGTAGTGGCAGAAACAGGTATTCACGCACGTCCAGCAACATTGTTGGTACAAACTGCTAGCAAATTTGCTTCAGATATCACTCTTGAGTACAAAGGTAAATCAGTTAACCTTAAATCAATCATGGGTGTTATGAGTCTTGGTGTTGGCCAAGGTGCTGACGTAACTATCTCAGCTGAAGGTGCAGATGCAGATGATGCTATCGCTGCAATCTCAGAAACAATGGAAAAAGAAGGATTGGCATAAGGAAGATGACAGAAATGCTTAAAGGAATCGCAGCATCTGACGGTGTTGCCGTTGCAAAAGCATATCTACTCGTTCAACCGGATTTGTCATTCGATACTGTTTCAGTCGAAGATACAAACGCAGAAGAGGCTCGTTTGGATGTAGCTCTTGAAGCTTCTCAAAACGAGCTTTCTCTTATCCGTGAGAAAGCTGTAGGTACGCTTGGTGAAGAAGCGGCTCAAGTTTTTGACGCTCATTTGATGGTTCTTGCTGACCCAGAATTGATTGGTCAGATTAAAGAAACAATCCGTGCTAAGAAAGTCAATGCTGAAGCAGGTCTTAAAGAAGTGACTGACATGTTCATCACGATCTTTGAAGGCATGGAAGATAACCCATACATGCAAGAACGTGCAGCGGATATCCGCGACGTGACAAAACGTGTATTGGCAAACCTTCTTGGTAAAAAATTGCCAAATCCAGCTTCTATCAATGAAGAAGTAATTGTGATTGCGCATGACTTGACACCATCTGATACAGCTCAATTGGACAAAAACTTTGTAAAAGCTTTTGTAACAAACATCGGTGGACGTACAAGCCACTCAGCTATCATGGCACGTACACTTGAAATTGCAGCTGTATTGGGAACAAATAACATCACTGAAGTAGTAAAAGACGGTGATATCCTTGCCGTTAACGGAATCACTGGTGAAGTGATTATCAACCCAACAGATGAACAAGCAGCAGAATTTAAAGCAGCTGGTGAAGCTTATGCTAAACAAAAAGCTGAATGGGCACTTTTGAAAGATGCTCAAACAGTGACTGCTGACGGTAAACACTTCGAGTTGGCTGCTAACATCGGTACTCCAAAAGACGTTGAAGGTGTTAACAACAACGGTGCAGAAGCTGTTGGACTTTACCGTACAGAGTTCTTGTACATGGATTCTCAAGATTTCCCAACAGAAGATGAGCAGTATGAAGCATATAAAGCTGTTCTTGAAGGAATGAATGGTAAACCAGTTGTCGTTCGTACAATGGATATCGGTGGAGATAAGGAACTTCCTTACTTCGATATGCCGCACGAAATGAACCCATTCCTTGGATTCCGTGCCCTTCGTATCTCTATTGCCGAAACTGGAGATGCTATGTTCCGCACACAGATCCGCGCTCTTCTTCGTGCTTCTGTTCATGGTCAATTGCGTATCATGTTCCCAATGGTTGCCCTATTGAAAGAATTCCGTGCAGCTAAAGCAGTCTTTGATGAAGAAAAAGCAAACCTTCTTGCTGAAGGAGTTGCAGTTGCGGATGATATCCAAGTTGGTATCATGATTGAAATTCCTGCAGCAGCGATGCTTGCAGACCAATTTGCTAAAGAAGTTGACTTCTTCTCAATTGGTACAAACGACTTGATCCAATACACAATGGCAGCAGACCGTATGAACGAGCAAGTTTCATACCTTTACCAACCATATAACCCATCAATCCTTCGCTTGATCAACAACGTTATCAAGGCAGCTCACGCTGAAGGTAAATGGGCTGGTATGTGTGGTGAGATGGCTGGTGACCAAAAAGCTGTTCCACTTCTTGTCGGAATGGGCTTGGATGAGTTCTCTATGTCAGCAACATCTGTACTTCGTACACGTAGCTTGATGAAGAAATTGGACACTGCTAAGATGGAAGAGTACGCTAACCGTGCCCTTACAGAGTGTTCAACAATGGAAGAAGTCCTTGAACTTCAAAAAGAATACGTTAACTTCGATTAATGTCATTAACCTTGTAACCTAGTTGCAAGGTTTTTTGATACATTCGGGAATAGTATAGTCTTATAAAGTACACTTTTAAATGCTCCAGAGGCATGGTATAATAGAGGGGAGTAATTAGAATAAGAGAGAAACCATGTCTAAAGAAATTGATATTGAGTACTACCACCAGCTAGCCTTGCAAAAGCAGAAGGAACACCGTAAAGTTTTAGCCAATTTAAAGAAAAAGCCACCAAAAAATTTAGATAAGATAGCCCAGCAGATTCACCAAGAAGTCTTTGAGGAGATTGATTGTACCGCCTGTGCTAACTGTTGCAAGACATTGGGGCCTGACTTTAAAGAAGCGGATATTACAAGAATCGCCAAGTATTTTAAGATGAAATTACCAGCTTTTGAAGCGGAGTTTCTGCAGGTAGATGAAGATGGAGACAAAGTTTTTAAATCCATGCCTTGTCCGTTTTTAGGAGGCGATAACCTCTGTTCCATCTATGATGTTCGTCCAAAAGTCTGTCGTGAATTTCCCCATACTGACCGCAAAAAGATTCATCAAATCAATCATCTAACGATTAAGAATACCTTGACCTGTCCAGCAGCCTATCTCTTTGTTGAGAAATTAAAGGATAAGTTATAGAGAGTTAAATGATAAAAATTTCTAATAATAACTAGAGATATGAAAGGAGTACTCCTGTGCCTAGACCGAAAACAAAAGAGGAGCTAATGCTGGCCTCTAAGGAAAACTATGACAAGCTCAATCGTTTCATCTAAACGTTATATAAGTTTAAAAGGGCTACCAAGTAATGTAGCCCTTTTGGATTATGTGACTATTAGTCCGTCTCGCTCCGTTAGGTGCGAGACAAAACAACCACCCGCTATGCGGGTGCGCGTCGAAGGTTATACCAAAAAAACTCCGAACGCGATACAATAAAGGTGTTCAAGCCAATTGTAAAGCGAAAGGAGAAAAATATGGCACAAAAGGCTCATAGTTTATCGCACACAAAGTGGCACTGTAAGTATCACATTGTGTTCACCCCTAAGTATAGACGAAAAGTCATCTATAATC
>NZ_RJOH01000021.1:0-30941 GCF_003942995.1 Streptococcus mitis
GTTATATGTTGATGCAATTGATAACTATTTTGAAATAGCTAAGAAATCATCAGATATTTTCAATTCTAGTAAATTATTAAGATGGTATAGCTATTCACCAAAATATTTTTTAAGTTTATATTATCCGCTGTATTTAAGATATTTAGAAATTCGAAAAAAATGGAAAATTTAATAGGAGCCTATTTATGATTAGTGTCATTGTTCCTGTTTATAACGTTGAAGACTATCTTGAAGAATGTTTAGAGAGTATTCAATGTCAAACTTATACCGATATAGAAGTGATTCTAGTCAATGATGGTTCAAGAGATGGATCAAAAGAAATTTGCGAGAGATATTGTAGGCTGGACAGTCGTTTTAACTTAATCAATCAAGCAAATAAAGGATTAAGTGGCGCTCGTAATCGTGGTATGACTGAATCTAAAGGCGAATTTATCACTTTTGTAGACAGTGATGATGTCATTAAAGACGATATGTTGGAGCAATTATTAAAGCACATGACTTCAGAAGAAATGGACATCGTAGAATGTTGGTATACAAATGATCAAAAAGACATAGAAATCCCTTCTCCCGAGAATGTCAAAATTATTTTTCAAGGAAATGCCCAAGAAGCTTTAGTCTCTTTATGTAAAGATAATATTGTCCGTTTGAATGCAGTTGCTAAACTTTTTAGAAGACAAGTGATTCTCAATTTTCCATTTTTAGAAGGTTTATTTTATGAAGATGTGTATGGAGGAATGGGAATCTTAAAACATATTCATAAAATAGTGAAAATTGATTATACAGGATATTATTACCGTGTACGTTCTGGTAGTATTATGAATCGCGAATTTAGTTTGAAAAATTTGGATTTGTTTACGATTTGTGATAAAGTGGAGCAACTATATGAAGGAAATGCTGACTCACTCCCATACGTACAACGTCGCTTATTTCATTTAGTCTTGATGCACGTTGTCGACTATCGTATATTTGAGGGGAATCCCTATCAAGAGAAATATGTAGAATATTTGAATCGTTACGCTAAAAGTTCAAGTCGCTCATTTTTAATGAGAGCTTATCGCTTATTCCCTCAAAAGATTGTCTTTATTTCAAGAGTTGTTGGAGCCATTCAATGGAGATTTGAAAAATATATTGTAAAAAGATTTTGGAAAGGGTTGAAGTAGTATGAACTATTATTTAAAAGAAAGATATGCTGAAGCCAAACATGCAGGATCTAAAGCAAGATTAGATGCTGAAAAAATAATGCTAGAAGCAGGATATCAACCTTTTTCCCTAAATAATGATTCAAATTCCATCACTTTGACAAAAAATGATGTGTTAGTTCTTCAATTTCCGTTATTATGGCATTCCTTAAAAAAACAAATTTTTACGAGATTTTTGAAAAATAGAACATTCAAAGCTTATTTGCTGATTCACGATATCGAGTCCCTTAGAAATAAAAAAATCAGGTCATTTACAGATTTCAAATATTCCATTATCCATTTTTTACAAAATAAAACCGTACTTGAAAAAGTGGATGGTATTATCGCCCATAACGAAAAGATGAAAGCAGAACTTGTGCGATTAGGAATACCGAAAGAGAAGATTGTTTCCTTAGAGATATTTGACTATTTAATTCCCCATTATAAAGCGAATAAAGCTTATGAGAAAAACACGGTCATAGTTGCTGGAAATTTCGATATTCGGAAAACAAAATACGCAAGACAATTTCCCGAAAAGCCAGATTTTTCTATTTATGGCATTAACTTTGAAGAGAAAAATCTTCCTTACAACGTTCATTATCAAGGTGCTTTTTCTCCTGATGAACTCCCTAATCACTTGCATGGCGGTTTTGGGTTAGTATGGGATGGAGATAGCCCCCATACTTGTAGTGGGATGTATGGAGAGTATTTAAAGATGAATAACCCGCATAAAGCATCTTTATATTTAGCATCAGGTTTTCCGATTATTGTATGGAGCCAATCTGCTTTGGCTGATTTTGTACGAAAAAACCATTGTGGAATACTTGTTGATTCATTATTTGAAATTGCAGATTGTTTAAACTCAATTGATGAAGAAGATTATCAAGAATTGATTAAAAATAGTAAAATAGTAGGAGAGAAACTTCGTAACGGACATTTTCTAAAAACAGCTTTAGAAAAATGTGAAAGGAACTTGTAGAGTTTATGAAACTACAAATCTTACAAAATAAAATGGCTCGCTATTGTCAAATTTTAAAATATTATGGCCTTAAACTAACATGTGNTTACTTTCTTGCACAAAAATCTGACAAGATGTTTTATGATTTTCGAAGAAAGCTTCTTTTGGATTTTGTACTGAAATTACGAAAAGAAGCTCAAATAGATGATTCGAGTGATGAAAAAGAAGAAGTAGTAACGGAATTTCCGAAAATGATTTGGACAATGTGGCAACAGGGAGAAGCTCAAATGCCTGAGACGGTCCAGGCTTCAATGAAGACCATAAAAGACTTCGCCAAAAGAAATGACTGTGAATTCTATTTGTTGACAGATGAAAATCTGGCGGATTTCATCAATATTCCAAGAGACATCACCGAAAAATACAAGAGAAAAGAATTATCAGCTGCGCATTATTCCGATATTATTCGTTTTAGTCTCTTATGCCAATACGGTGGAATTTGGATGGATGCAACCTTATTTGTATCTCCCTATGCAACTTTAGAAATGTTTGAAGGTGATTTCTTTACTCTGAATCATCCACCTATAGGAACAAATCAAATGGAACGAACTGTTGGTGATTTTAAATGGTCAGGTTTTTTCCTGGCAGGACAAAAAGGAGGATCTCATTTCAAACATATTCGAGATTTATATCTTTACTATGTTCGTAAATATCCAGTCTTTATTCATTACCTGATGATGGATTATTTTATTTTGTCCGAATATAAGTGCAAGCCTTATTTTGAAAACTTAGTGGATAGATTACCTATTCTAGCACCAGCTGAGCGTGTTTGGTTTTTAAGAGACCATGCCCATGATCTTTTTGATGAAAAGGAATGGGAAGAAGTATTAAAAACAACACCGATTATGAAAACGACTTATAAAATCAAGAAAGAAGAAGTCCTTCCAGGAAGTTATCTCGATCAACTTTTACAAGGAAAATTAAAGGAATAGATGAAATACACGAAAAAAAGTAGAACCGAATTTGCCACCTTAAATACAAGTATAGCTCTTGCATTGCAACCTTTTCAAGTCCTTCTTGGCTTTATCAATCGAACTATTTTTATCAATTTACTTGGGGTAACCTATCTAGGATTAAACAATTATTTGTCTAGCTTAGTTTCTATCCTGTCTTTGGCAGAATTAGGGGTTGCTGGAGCCATGAGCTATGCACTATATGGACCCTTAGACAGAGAAGAACATGGAAAAATCAATGCCTTTATGATTCTTTTCAAAAAATTATATAGAATCATTGGCTTTTCTATTTTTATACTGGGTGCTATACTTTCTTTATTTCTTCCTTATATGATAAAGGATTATACGGTAAATAGTGAAGTATATTTGATTTTTTTCCTCTTTGTATTTAACTCAGCTTCCAGCTATTTTTTCTCCTATAAACGAACCTTGCTTTATGTTGATCAGCGTAATTATATGATGACTTTGATTGACTTTGGATTAAATACGCTTCGTGTATGCTTGCAAATCGGAATTTTAGTCTTTACCCAAAATTATATCTTTTATCTATTAATCAGTATCATCATGAATTTGATTGGGAATATCATCATGTCGCATATTGTGGATAGATTGTATGATTACCTGTTTAATGATGACATAACCCCCATTAATCAGGAGGAAAAAGAAAAATTTATACGAAATATCAAAGGCAATGTAGTGAGTAGCATTGGAGAAACCATTGTTTTTCAGACAGATAGTATACTAATGGCAAGTTTTGTCAGCTTAGCAGCTATTGGTATTTATGGGAATTATACCTATGTTTTAGGATTTCTTTCACTGATTTTAAATACTGTGATCAATTCAGTTGTTTCTTCCGTAGGTAACTTAGTTCATTCGGAATCTACGACAGTAGCAGATATGGTTAAATTCCTAAAAAAATTCCAATTTATTACTTTTAGCCTGATTTATTTTGCTAGCTTAGGCTATTTAATGTTCATTCATCCATTTATGACTATCTGGTTAGGCGAGAGTTTTTCATTTAATCGTACAGTTGAGATTTTGATTGTCCTTCATTTTTTCCTAACTTTTTATAGAAGACCGATTCTAACGTTGATTTCAGTTTATGGCTTAAGTTATGAGCAAAATAAAAAAACTCTTGCAGAAATTATATTAAATATAATTCTTTCACTATATTTTTTAGCAATTTTAGATTTAGGCGTAGCTGGAATTTTATTGGGGACCATTTGTTCAACAGTCTTGACTTGTACATGGTATGAACCCTATAGCGCCTTTAAGTATGGATTGAAAGTTTCCTCAAGGGACTTTTTTAAAACCATGTTACAAGATTTCTCAGTTGTAGGGATGAGTATCCTACTTTTGAGTTTACTGGATAACTACCTCTTAACTCAGCTAGATTTCATTCTCAGTTTGGCAATCAAAATCGTCCTTTATTTGACAGTATTGGGTAGCTACATTTTCCTATTTAGAAATCATGAAGGCGGTAGACAAATTATCCTGATGATTCAAAAAGTATTAAAGTTAAAAAAATAAGGAGGTAAAAATATGAAACGAATATTAGTTTGTGGTTTAGTTCCAGATATCGGTGGACTAGAAAAAATTGTGGTAGATTTTTATAATCATATCGATACCTCTGAATTTGAACTGGAATTTTTACTACAAGGTTCTGAAGATGTTGAATTTAGTGATCATTTTAAGAAGCTTTGTCACAATCCTCTCGTCGTTCATAGAATCCCTAAGTTAAGACCTCATATTAAACAGGCATTAAAGGAATGGGATGATTTTTTTAAGAAAAATGCTCATCGTTATGATATTTTATGGTCCAATCAAAACGGTCTGACTCATCTAGAATTTTTAAAATTAGCAAAAAAATACGGAATCGAAAAAAGAATTGTTCATGGACATTGTGCAACAGCCGATAAATTTTATCGTTTTATTCACCCTATAAACCGACTTTTTGTTGGCAAATATGCGACAGATTTTTGGGCCTGTGGAACAGAAGCGTTGAACCATTTTTATCATGGTCAAGAACGAGAAAAAGCTTTAGTGATTCATAATGCCATTGAGCTAGAAAAGTTTTTATATAATGAAGAGACAAAACTTAAACTTCGCAAAGAATATCATATTCCAGAAGATTGTTTTGTGGTTGGACAAGTGTCCCGTTTATATGAAAAACAAAAAAATCAAAGTTTTTGTGTTAAGGTCTTTTCTGAAATCGTCAAAAAAGAACCAAATTCTCGTCTAGTATTTATTGGAAGAGGAGATACTGCATTTTTAGAAAATGTGGCAAAAGAATATGGAGTAGCAGACAAAGTCATCTTTACAGGCTTGACCACTAATGTAGGAAAAATGCTAAATCTTCTAGATGTTTTCTTTTTTCCATCTAATTTTGAGGGATTACCGATTGTACTCATTGAAGCGCAAGCCAATGGCTTACCTGTTGTAACAGCAAAGCATTTACCAGATGCAAGAATACTAGATAACTATGATAACAGCCTGTCTTTGAAGGATTCTCTTGAAGATTGGGCAGATAAGATTTTGTTGGTCAGAGATCATCGGGAGCTTGATACAGAAAAGGTGAAACAGCTAATAGATGAAAATGGCTACGAGATTGAATCAGCAACCAAACAGTTGGAGAAATTATTTGACGAGTAATAAAAAGTTGATGGAGAGGACAAACATGTCTTCTCTAATTTTTTATAATGATTAAATAGTTTGGAACACTATTTAATCCTGAAGCAAAAGCAGACAAAATAGAGAAGGCATGATATAATATAAAGTAGATTTCTATGTTATAAAGCAAGAACTGTTTGGACATTATTCATTTGAAAACTCCTTGATGCTCAAACAATAGGGGTTCTAAACCCTTGCTATGAAAGGAAAAAACTCAATGGCTACTATTCAATGGTTTCCTGGTCACATGTCTAAAGCGCGTCGACAGGTGCAGGAGAATTTAAAATTTGTTGATTTTGTGACGATTTTGGTTGATGCACGCTTACCTCTGTCTAGTCAAAATCCTATGTTGACTAAGATTGTTGGTGACAAACCAAAACTCTTGATTTTAAATAAGGCAGACTTGGCTGACCCAGCAATGACCAAGGAATGGCGCCAGTATTTTGAATCACAAGGAATTCAGACGCTAGCTATCAACTCCAAAGAGCAAGTGACTGTAAAAGTTGTAACAGATGCGGCCAAAAAGCTCATGGCGGATAAGATTGCTCGCCAAAAAGAACGTGGCATCAAGATTGAAACCTTGCGTACCATGATTATCGGGATTCCAAATGCTGGTAAATCCACTCTTATGAACCGTTTAGCTGGTAAGAAAATTGCTGTTGTCGGCAATAAACCAGGTGTGACCAAGGGGCAACAATGGCTCAAAACAAATAAAGACCTTGAAATCCTGGATACACCGGGGATTCTCTGGCCTAAGTTTGAGGATGAAACTGTTGCGCTTAAGTTGGCCTTGACCGGAGCTATTAAAGACCAGTTGCTTCCTATGGATGAGGTAACTATTTTTGGCCTGAATTATTTCAAAGAACATTATCCAGAAAAGCTGGCTGAACGCTTCAAACAAATGAAAATTGAGGAAGAAGCGCCTGTTATTATTATGGATATGACCCGTGCCCTCGGTTTCCGTGACGACTATGACCGTTTCTACAGTCTCTTCGTGAAGGAAGTCCGTGATGGCAAACTCGGTAACTATACCTTAGATACATTGGAAGACCTCGATGGCGACGATTAAAGAAATCAAAGAACTCCTTGCTACTGTCAAGGACCTTGATAGCCCTATTATTTTAGATCTTGAAAAGGATAATCGCTCTGGAATTCAAAAGGAAATCAGCAAGCGTAAAAAAGCTATTCAGGCAGAATTGGATGAGGATCTTCGTTTGGAATCCATGCTTTCCTACGAAAAAGAACTGTATAAGCAAGGATTGACCATGATAGCAGGTGTTGACGAGGTTGGTCGTGGTCCTCTTGCTGGTCCTGTAGTCGCTGCAGCAGTTATTTTACCTAAAAATTGTAAAATTAAAGGCCTCAACGACAGCAAGAAAATTCCTAAAAAGAAACATCTGGAGATTTTCCAAGCAGTTCAGGACCAAGCCTTATCAATCGGGATTGGTATCATGGATAATCAGGTCATCGACCAAGTCAATATCTATGAAGCAACCAAACTGGCCATGCAGGAAGCAATCTCTCAGCTCAGTCCTCAACCTGAGCACCTTTTGATAGATGCCATGAAGCTGGATTTACCCATTTCACAAACATCTATCATCAAAGGAGATGCAAACTCTCTCTCTATCGCCGCGGCTTCTATAGTAGCCAAGGTGACACGTGATGAATTGATGAAGGAATTTGACCAGCAATTTCCAGGCTATGATTTCGATGCTAATGCAGGATATGGAACAGCTAAACACCTGGAAGGACTGAAAAAACTAGGAGTTACCCCAATTCACCGAACCAGCTTTGAACCCGTTAAATCACTGGTTTTAGGAGAAAAAGAAAGTTAAGTTAGAAGGAATGATTATGGAGGAACAGTCAGAAACACTCAGCTCCAAGAAAGAATTTGCCTTTGCATCAAGTACCATATTATCCCAAGTTGGACGAGGAATCATCGTCGGTCTTGTCGTTGGAATTATCGTTGGATCCTTTCGTTTCTTAATTGAAAAAGGCTTCCACCTGATACAAGGACTTTATCAAGATCAAGCGCACCTAGTGCGCAATCTTTTTATCATTGCTCTATTTTATTTAATAGTTTGTTGGCTCAGTGCGAAATTAACTCAGTCAGAAAAAGACATAAAGGGTTCTGGAATCCCTCAAGTCGAAGCTGAATTAAAGGGACTCATGACCCTCAACTGGTGGGGCGTACTTTGGAAAAAATATATTCTAGGAATTTTGGCTATTGCTAGCGGCCTTATGTTAGGGCGTGAAGGACCAAGTATTCAACTTGGAGCGGTTGGTGGTAAAGGAATTGCCAAATGGCTCAAATCCAGTCCAGTAGAGGAACGCTCCTTGATTGCTAGTGGAGCTGCCGCTGGTCTAGCTGCAGCCTTTAATGCGCCGATTGCAGGACTTCTCTTTGTGGTAGAAGAAGTTTATCACCATTTTTCACGCTTTTTCTGGGTATCTACTCTCGCTGCTAGTCTCGTAGCAAACTTTGTTTCTCTGCTCATATTTGGCCTAACACCCGTACTGGATATGCCAGACAACATCCCACTCATGACCCTAGACCAGTATTGGATTTACCTCCTTATGGGGATTTTTCTAGGCCTTTCCGGTTTTCTCTATGAGAAAGCTGTGCTCAATGTTGGTCGAGTTTATGATTGGCTTGGTCAGAAAATCCATTTGGATAGAGCTTATTATCCAATTCTTGCCTTCATTCTCATCATACCAGTCGGAATCTTCTTACCCCAAATCCTTGGTGGTGGAAATCAGCTGGTTCTTTCCCTGACTAAGCAAGATTTTAGTTTTCAAGTTCTATTAGCGTACTTTTTGATTCGCTTTGTTTGGAGCATGATTAGCTATGGAAGTGGCCTTCCAGGAGGAATTTTCCTACCAATTTTGGCACTTGGTTCCTTGCTTGGTGCCCTAGTTGGTGTCATTTGTGTTAATATTGGACTTGTCAGTCAGGAGCAATTCCCTATATTTGTCATTCTAGGAATGAGTGGCTATTTTGGAGCAATATCTAAGGCTCCCTTAACTGCTATGATACTCGTAACTGAGATGGTAGGAGATATTCGCAACCTCATGCCACTTGGATTAGTAACCTTGGTCGCCTACATCATCATGGATCTACTCAAGGGTGCACCAGTCTATGAGGCTATGTTGGAAAAAATGCTGCCAGAAGAAGCGACAGATGAAGGAGAAGTCACTCTCATTGAAATCCCTGTTTCAGATAAAATAGCAGGAAAGCAAGTACACGAACTCAACTTGCCACATAACGTACTCATCACCACCCAAGTCCATAATGGCAAGAGCCAAACAGTTAACGGCTCAACCAGAATGTATCTGGGGGATATGATCCACCTGGTGATTCCAAAAAGTGAAATTGGGAAAGTCAAAGATTTGTTGTTGTAGATCAAAAATATTATTACATAATTTTTATTATGTAATAAATGTATCAAGAATATTTTGTTGATTTTGATAAGGGAGGACATACATCATAATGAAAATACTAGATGTTCTATATGAGTTTTATGGTGATTTTGAATTCATTAAAGAAAAGTGGAATGAAAAATACGAAGGTATTCTTATCAAAATAAAGGATGAGCAAGGATATAAAAGATGCCGCTTAGCAAAAAGAACACCGAAAAAAGAAGGATATTTTACAGTTTTTTGGAAAAAAGACAAAAATAACATGAACATTCCTTATACCAATGAAGATTTGGGAACTGAACTTGTTATCGTTGTCATCGATAATGATAAAAAGGGGCTATTTATTATTCCAAACGAAGTTGCTACTTGTAAGAAAATTCTCTCAACAAAAAACAGCAAAGGAAAAATGTCCATGCGATTTTATCCGCCTTGGTGCACAAATTTAAATACAACGGCTCAATCAACACAAAAATGGCAATTGAAATTTTTTAGAGAAATTGAATTATAAGAATGACTTTGAAAAATTTCTAGTAGATTCATATCAGACACAAAGACTTGGTTCTTATGAAAAAAGAACCAAGTCTTTGTGTTAGTTTCTCAGGAATAAAGTACATTATAGACAATTTTTGTCGAAAAAATTTTTTAGTTATTAAAAATGAAATCATTTTTGGTTATTCTATTAAAAAGCCCTATAACATCTTTCCGAAAAACTATAATTTTCTTGAAAAATATATAAGTCTATGCTATACTACTAATAGACTTATTTATGGAGAAAATACATGAAACGAGAGATTTTACTGGAACGAATCGACAAACTAAAACAAATCATGCCCTGGTATGTTCTGGAATTCTACCAATCTAAGCTTGCTGTACCTTACAGTTTTACAACTTTATATGAATACCTCAAGGAATACGATCGATTTTTCAGCTGGGTTTTGGAGTCTGGTATTTCAAATGCTGATAAAATGTCTGATATTCCTTTATCTGTCTTGGAAAATCTGTCTAAGAAAGACATGGAATCCTTCATCCTTTATCTACGTGAACGTCCTTTGCTGAATGCCAATACAACCAAGCAAGGTGTTTCTCAGACAACCATCAATCGGACCTTGTCAGCATTGTCCAGTCTTTATAAGTATCTGACCGAGGAAGTTGAAAACGACCAGGGAGAACCTTATTTTTATCGTAATGTAATGAAAAAAGTTTCAACCAAGAAAAAGAAAGAAACACTTGCTGCAAGAGCTGAAAACATCAAACAAAAGCTCTTTCTAGGTGATGAAACAGAAGGGTTCCTGACTTATATAGACCAAGAATATCCACAACAGCTCTCAAATCGTGCTCTATCATCGTTTAATAAAAATAAGGAACGTGATTTGGCCATTATCGCCCTTCTCTTGGCATCTGGTGTTCGCTTGTCTGAAGCAGTTAATCTGGATATACGGGATCTCAATCTCAAAATGATGGTTATTGATGTCACTCGAAAAGGGGGCAAACGTGACTCGGTCAATGTCGCTGCCTTTGCAAAACCTTATCTAGAGAATTATCTAGCCATTCGAAATCAACGCTATAAGACGGAAAAGACGGATATAGCCCTCTTTTTAACACTCTATAGAGGTGTTCCCAATCGTATCGATGCTTCCAGCGTGGAAAAGATGGTTGCTAAGTACTCGGAGGACTTCAAAGTCCGTGTAACCCCTCACAAACTGCGCCATACCCTAGCAACTAGGCTCTATGATGCGACTAAATCGCAAGTTTTGGTTAGTCATCAGCTAGGACACGCAAGTACACAAGTCACTGATCTCTATACCCATATCGTCAATGATGAACAAAAGAATGCTCTGGATAGTTTATAAGATACATAAAATAAATTATGTAAAATACAACTCGAAAAAGAAGCTGGTCAAACAACCAACTTCTTTTCTTTTTATCCCACTACTTATCCCACTACCGCTTCAGCAATTTCTTCACGGCTAATACCAGCGAAGTAGCGTGTAATATCAATAGTTTCTAGGGCTTTAAGGACATCTTCGCGTTCGTATTTCACCCCACGAAGGATATCTTCTACTGCAGCAACGTCTTCAATACCAAAGAAGTCACCATAAATCTTGATGTCTTGGATTTTTGATTCAGTAACGTTAGCAAAGACTTCCACCTTACCACTAGTGAATTTGGTTCCACGACGGACGTTAAATTCAGGTGATTTACCATAGTTCCAGTCCCAAGTTCCAAACTTAGTATCTTTGATACGGTTAATTTCAGCTAATTCTTCCTCAGAAAAAACGTATTCTGTCATCTCTGGATACTCTTTTTTCATGTATTCCAAGAGTAAATCACGGAATTCTTCGACTGTGATTTTTTCTGGTAGTTCATTGACAATATTGGTGACACGAGCACGAACAGATTTCACACCTTTTGATTCAAATTTATCTTTTGAAACCTTAAGGGCATTTGCGAGGACTGACAAATCGACGTCAAAGAGCAAGCAACCGTGGTGCATGATACGGCCATTGATATAGGCTTGGGCATTGCCACAGAACTTCTTACCATCAATCTCAAGGTCATTACGGCCTGTGAACTCAGCTTTAACCCCAAGTTGAGCTAAAGTATTGATAACTGGAGTTGAGAAGCTCTTGAAATCAAAAGCCTTGTTTTCATCTTCTTTTGAGATGATTGTGTAGTTGAGGTTATTTAAATCGTGGTAAACAGCTCCACCACCGCTGATACGGCGAACTACCTCAATGCCATTTTCGCGAACATAATCACGGTTGATTTCTTCGATGGTATTCTGGTGACGACCAACAATGATAGATGGCTTGTTAATCCAAAGTAGGAAGATTTGATCCTCATCCAAAAGGTGTTTAAAGGCATATTCTTCCAAGGCGATATTAAAAGCAGTGTCGTTTGAATAATTGATAATATATTTCATGATATTCCTTTATACGATAGAGACTGGAAAATATCTTTCCAGCCTAGTCTATCTTCATTTTATTTTTTCTTTGGTGAATGGATGGCCATTCCTAGAACATCCGCAAACGCTTCATACATCACTTCAGAGTAGGTTGGGTGACCGTGAATAGTCTCCAACATTTCTTCAACAGTGATTTCCATTTCGATAATGCTTGATGCCTCGTTAATCAATTCTGCAGCTGCAGGACCGATGATATGAACGCCAAGGATTTCTCCGTATTTCTTATCTGCAATGACTTTTACGAAACCTTGAGCTGCATCTGATGCAATGGCACGACCGTTAGCAGCAAAGTTGAATTTACCAATGGCTACATCGTATTTCTCACGGGCTTGTTCTTCGGTCAGACCCACTGCTGCTACTTCAGGGAGAGTGTAGATGGCTGCTGGAGTCAAGTTCAATTTGGCAACAGCATGATTTCCTTTGAGGGCATTTTCAGCGGCAACTTCCCCCATACGGAAGGCTGCGTGAGCCAACATCTTAGTACCGTTGATGTCACCTGGTGCGTAGATACCTTGAACAGAAGTTTCCATGTATTCGTTGACCTTGATACGTCCACGATCCAATTCAAACTCAACATCACCAATTCCTTCAAGGTCTGGCACACGACCGATTGAAAGGAGGGCTTTACTTGCGATGATATCGTCTTTTCCTTCAACCTTGATACGAAGTTGACCATTTTCCTCGATAATTTCTTGGAGTTTAGTGTCAGTCAAGATGGTCATGCCTTTACGTTCAAGAATCAAGCGAAGGTTCTTAGAAACTTCCGCATCCATAGCTGGTACGATACGGTCCATCATTTCAATAACAGTCACTTTTGACCCAAATGTCATGAAAGCTTGACCAAGTTCGATACCAACAACACCACCACCGATGATAACAAGGCTTTCTGGTACTTCATTCATTTCAAGAATGTCATCACTGGTCATGACAAGTGGAGATTCCATACCAGGAACGTTAATCTTGCTGACTTTTGAACCACCAGCAAGGATGATTTTCTTGGTTTCAAGTAATTCAGAACCATTTACCAAGACATTCTTATCTTTAGTGATCGTACCAATTCCCTTATGAACAGTAACTCCGTAACTACGAAGAAGACCTGCAACACCACCTACCAAGGTATTGACAACTTTAGATTTAGTTTCTAAAAGTTTGTCCATATCTACAGTGAAGTTTGGATTCTCGATGACGATACCACGATTTGCTGCATGACCGATGTTTTCTATGATTTCAGCGTTGTGAAGGTAGGTCTTGGTTGGAATACATCCACGGTTCAAGCAGGTTCCACCGAGTTCAGATTTCTCAACAAGGGCAACCTTACCGCCGAGTTGTGCTGCTTTAATGGCTGCAACATAACCAGCAGGACCTCCACCAATCACAACGATATCAAAAGCATCATCGCTCTTACCATCATCGTTTGAGGCACTTGCTGCAGGTACTGGGCTAGCTTCTGGCACTGCTGCTCCAGCTGTTGGGATGTTTTCCCCTTCTTCTCCAAGGTAACCAATAACTTCTGTAACCGGAACTGTTTCCCCATCACCTTTAAGGATGGCAATCAAGTACCCATCTTCTTCAGCTTCCAATTCCATGCTGACTTTGTCAGTCATGATTTCCAAAAGGATTTCTCCTTCTTTTACAAATTCTCCGACTTTTTTATTCCATTGGACGATTTGTCCTTCTGTCATATCCACGCCGGCTTTTGGCATAATTACTTCTAAGGCCATGTCTTCCTTCCTTTATCTATATCTTTAAAATGAATAATCTTGTTCTTAAATCAACATTGAGATTGGATTTTCAATCAATTCTTTCAAGTCTTTCATAAACTTAGCACCAGCCATACCATCTACGACACGGTGGTCAATTGTTAACCCAAGACTCATAATAGGACGAATCACAATCTCACCATTGACGACAACTGGCTTCTCGATTGTCGAGCTCACACCAAGGATAGCTGAGTTTGGTTGGTTGATAATAGGACCAAAGGACTGCACGCCAAACATTCCCAAATTACTGATTGTGAATGTTGAATTTTGCAGTTCGCTTGGAGCCAATTTACCATCCAAGGTACGGCCAATGACGTCTTTGAAGGCTACAACCAACTCTGACAAGCTCATTTTTTCAGCATTGTAAACAACAGGAGTCATCAATCCATTATCCATCCCAACTGCAATGGCAAGGTTAACGTAGTTATGAGTGATAATAGTCTTGCCATCTTCGGTCAATGAAGCGTTGATGTAAGGGTGTTTCATAAGAGTCTTAACAACTGCAAGTGAAAGAAGGTCTGTTACAGTAGTTTTCTTCCCAGTTGCTTCCATGATTGGCTCAAGAACCTTCTTACGAAGAGCCAGCATTTCAGTCATATCAACTTCATAGTTGAGAGTAAAGGTTGGCGCAGTTAGGTAAGATTCAACCATACGTTGGGCAATAACCTTACGCATTGGTGTCATTGGAATACGCTCAATCTCACCATAAGGGGTGATAGTATCAGAGACTTCTTCCACTTTTTCGATTTGAGCAGGAGACTTGATGGTTTCGTTTTCGATATTTTCAGGAAGCAAGGCCAAAACGTCCTTCTTCATGATTTTACCACGATGACCTGTTCCTTGGATTTCCTGCCAAGCAATGTTATGTTCGAGGGCAATTCGTTTTGCAAGTGGCGAAATGCGAACCACATTAGTGTCTTTATAAGTTTCCACGTCTTCTTTGTGGACACGACCGTTTGCACCTGAGCCAGAAACGTCGTAGAGGTTGATTCCTAAATCATCCGCTAACTTTCTAGCCGCAGGAGTCGCTCTTAGCTTGTCATCAGCCATGACCTCTCCAATTCTATACTAAGATATTAAGGACGAAGAGGGCAATGAAAAAATAGGAGATTGACGATGTGTTCGATGAACACAAGGAAATCTATCTTTTTTTCGAAGACCTCCGTCCGAATTCAATTAAATGATACATAGGGCGTCAAAAGCGACTGAAAAATAGGAAATCTACGCAGACTTCGATGAAGCCAAGGAGATTTATCTTTTTTCCGAGCTTTTAGCCCGTGTTCAACTCTACAAGCAACTTGGATACAACACGTATCTCAAGTTGCTACGGTTGCCGCTATTAGGCGGTCAACCTAGTAGACTTACTAAGTCGTTCGTCGAATAACATCGATTCGACTCTCTCCTGTCGCAAATTTGCAAATAACTTGGGTACAATACATATCTCAAGTTACTAAAGTTAAAAACAACCGTTATTTTACATAACTTATCTTATGTAGTTCTATTCTTTGTTATATGTTTTTCGGATTGCATCCTTAATGCTTTCAACTGTTGGAATCATTGCATTTTCTAGGTTTTGTGCGTAAGGCATTGGCACATCTTCTCCGGCGCAACGGCGAATTGGTGCGTCTAGATAATCAAATGCTTCTGATTCTGAAATAATAGCTGAAATCTCTCCGATATAGCCACTTGTTTTGTGGGCATCGTTGACCAGAACAACCTTACCAGTCTTCTTAACTGAGTTAATGATGATATCCTTATCAAGCGGAACAAGGGTACGTGGGTCTACAATTTCAACAGAAATTCCTTCTTCTACTAATTCTTCAGCAGCTTGAACCACACGACGAAGCATTTTACCATAAGTAACAACTGTTACATCCGTTCCTTCACGTTTAATTTCGCCGACTCCAAGTGGAATCGTATAGTCTGGATCAACTGGCACTTCGCCTTTTTGGTTAAATTCTGACTTGTACTCAAGAATAATAACTGGGTTATTATCACGGATAGAAGACTTGAGCAGTCCTTTCATGTCTGCAGGTGTTCCGGGTGCCACAACCTTAAGTCCAGGAATGTGGGTAAACCAAGATTCCAAGGATTGTGAGTGCTGGGCTGCAGATCCAACTCCATTACCAGCTGCGCATCGAACAGTCATTGGAACCTGACCTTTACCACCAAACATATAACGTGTTTTAGCAGCCTGGTTGACGATATTGTCCATGGCAATAACCGAGAAGTCCATGAAGGTCATATCAACGATTGGACGAAGTCCTGTCATGGCTGCTCCTGCTGCTGCTCCTGAGATGGCAGCTTCAGAAATCGGACAGTCACGAACACGTTCTGGACCAAATTCTTCAAGCATTCCGACAGAAGTACCGAAGTCTCCTCCAAAGACACCGACATCTTCTCCCATCAAGAACACATTTTCATCGCGACGCATTTCCTCAGACATAGCAAGGATAATGGTGTCACGGAAGGATATTGTTTTTGTTTCCATTTTATCTCTTTCTCCTTAGTCTGCGTAAATATCTTCAAATGCTGATTCAAGCGGTGGGAATGGACTTTCCTCTGCAAATTTAACAGAAGCTTCTACTGCTTCCTTGACTTGCGCTTGGATTTCTTCCAATTCCTCGGCACTCGCAATAGTGTTTTCAATGAGGTATTTGCGAAGGTTTTCGATTGGGTCTTTTTGTTTCCACAATTCCACTTCTTCACGCGTACGATATTTACCAGGGTCTGATGATGAGTGACCAAGCCAGCGGTAAGTTACACTTTCAATCAAGACTGGTCCGTTACCACCACGAACATGGTCTACAGCTTTCTTAAATCCTTCATAGACATCGATGACATTGTTGCCTTCTTCGATAAACATTCCAGGAATTCCGTAAGCAACACTACGTTGATGGATATGTTCTACGTTGGTCATTTTCTTAATATCCGCAGAGATACCATAACCGTTGTTGATGCAATAGAAAATGACTGGCAGCTTCCAAATAGAAGCCATGTTGACTGCTTCGTGGAAAACACCTTCGTTGGTCGCACCATCTCCAAAGAAGCAGACAACGATTTTTCCGGTATTTTGCATTTGCTGACTGAGGGCTGCACCAACAGCGATTCCCATACCACCACCTACGATACCATTGGCACCAAGGTTACCAGCATCAAGGTCGGCGATATGCATAGAGCCACCTTTACCTTTACAGGTTCCAGTGTATTTACCAAGTATTTCAGCCATCATTCCGTTGAGGTCAATCCCTTTAGCAATAGCTTGCCCGTGGCCACGGTGGTTTGAGGTAATCAAATCATCTGGATTGAGAGCCAACATAGCCCCCACGTTGGCAGCTTCTTCTCCAACAGAAAAGTGCGTCATTCCTGGCACTTTCCCTTTCTTTACTAATTGTGCAATTTTTAAGTCCATACGACGGATTTCTTCCATCTTACGGAACATTTCTAGCAAAAGATTTTTATCTAAAGTTGACATCTTCTTGCCTTTCTAACTTTCTTCTTACCTTACTATTTTACCGTTTTTAGAAAGTACTGTCAAAGTTTTTCTCAAGAAAATTTCACAAAATAAAAAAGAAAACCCAATGAGAACAAGGGATTTTCTTATCAAGAATATTTTTTCACAAACTTTTCAGCGTTTAAATTTTGCTAAAGATTCAAATCTTTTCATAATCACAGTCAAACGCCAACGGTAGAGCGCCCCACTCACAATCAGACTAATAATCAAACCAATCCAGTATGAATAAGCGCCAAAATCTGTTAGGGAATCAAATACCATAGCCACTGGGATTGCTACGCCCCAATAACCAACTAAACCAAGGTAAAAAGGAATCACTGTATCCTTATAACCCCGTAAAATTCCCTGAAGAGGTGCCGCAAAGGTATCTGCTAACTGAAAGAAAAGACTGTAAGTCAAAAAACGCGCTGTCAGATCGATAAATTCTGGGTCGTTACCATAAAGACTGGCCACATTTCCCCTAAAAATGTAAAGGAAAGATAAGGTGAAGCCTGCAAAAATAAGGGCTGTCCATCTTCCTAGACCAATATAGGTTTTCGCATCATCAAATCGCTTGGCTCCCACTTCATAGGAAACAACAATAGCCATAGCCGATGAGATACTCATAGGAAAGGCGTACATGAGAGTTGAAAAGTTCATAGCTGACTGGTGACTAGCGATAATCAAGGATGAGAACTTAGCCATAATCAAACCAACCACGGAAAAGATAGCCACTTCCGCGAAGACAGTTCCCCCAATAGGCAGACCCAATCGAACTCCTTCCTTGATTTTATCCATATTAAGTGGAATTCGTTTCTCAAGATGTAGGGCTTTGAGCTTCTCCTGTTTAAATAGAACCAGAACAGAAATTCCCAGCAAGACCCAGTAGGCTAAAGAAGTACCTAAACCAGAACCAGCACCTCCCAGTTCTGGAACACCAAAGGCCCCGAAAATCAAGAGATAGTTAAATCCACTATTGAGAGGGAGTAACAAAAGCATGAGGTACATGGACAGCTTGGTCAAGCCCAGCGAATCCAGCAAGGAGCGAATGACACTAAAGAGCAAAAGGGGGATAATCCCGATAGATAAAAACCAAAGATAGCGAACTGCTACTGCCGCCACAGGTGCTTCTAGTCCAAGATGATTCAAGATTGGTGGTGCCAAGAAAAGTACCAGTCCCAGTAAGATCACAGATAGACCCAAGGCCAGATAGATAAACTGGTAAAAATCAGATGCAACTTCTTCCTTTTTGCCTCGACCAAGATGGTGACCAATGATAGGCACCAAGGCTGACACAATCCCTGTTAGAAAGGTAAAGAATGGATTCCAGATACTGGTTGCCATTGATACTCCAGCCAAATCCATGGTATTGTATTGGCCAGTCATAGTCGTATCAACAAAGGAGGCAGAATAATTGGCAAATTGATAAATCAGGATAGGGAAAAATATCTTTAAAAATAAGATAAACTTGTCTTTAAAATGAAGGGTTTGGTACATATAGACTCTCTATTCTTTTGGTTTACAGAGCAGACTCCCACCTAGTTTTGATAGACAATTTGTCCCTTACAGATGGTATATTTAACCTGCCCTTTTAAGGTTTCACCGATGAATGGTGAATTAGCTGCTTTCGAAGCAAAATGGGAGTCTACAAGGCGATCAGACTTGGCATCAAAAATAGTAATATCCGCTGGACCATTCTCAGCCAAGTAACCTGCTTCAAAGTTATAAAGCTTGGCTGGGTTGTAGGTCATTTTTTCGAGTAATTCCATCAAGGTCAATTCCCCAGCTTCCACCAAATAAGTCAAACCGAGAGACAGAGAGGTTTCCAAACCAGTCATACCAGATGGCGCTTTGGTAATATCCTCAACATTTTTCTCATCCGCATGGTGAGGCGCGTGGTCTGTCGCGATGACTGTAATGACACCAGATTTGAGACCTTCGATAACAGCACGACGGTCTGATTCCAAGCGAAGTGGCGGATTCATCTTGGCATTGCTTCCTTGTGTCAAAAGGAGCGCTTCGGTCTTAGAGAAATGCTGTGGCGCTACTTCTGCTGTGACTTGTGCTCCCAAACTTTGAGCGAACTCCACCACTTTAACACTCTCTTCCTTAGACAAATGCTGGATGTGAACATGGGCCTTGGTTGCATAGGCAATCATGACATCACGCGCCATCATAGCATACTCAGCCACCCCAGTCGCACCGCAGATATGGAAATGTTCTTTAGCAATGTTTTCATTAAATCCAAGAATCCCGTTCAAACCTGGATCTTCCTCATGAAGACTAATAAAGGTATTGAGTTTTGTGGCTTCTTCCATAGCTTCCTTGACAACTTTACTGCTTTCAAGCGGAATACCGTCATCAGAAAAACCAACCGCACCAGCTTCTAAAAGCGCCTTAAAGTCAGTCAAGTCTTGGCCATTAAAATTCTTAGTAATGGTCGCAACTGTCTTGACATTGATCTTTTCCTTGGCAGCAGATTGGAGAACTTCTTGTAAAGTCTCCACATCTGAAATGGTTGGACTAGTATTAGCCATCATGACAACCGTTGTAAAACCACCTGCAGCGGCTGCTAGGGCACCCGTATGGATATCCTCCTTGTGCGTTTGACCAGGTTCACGGAAATGAACATGGATATCGACCAAACCAGGCGCAACCACAAGACCAGTAGCATCAAGCACCTCTGCTCCTTCTTCCTTGATTTCCGAAGCAATTTTGACAATTTTACCATCTTGGACTAGAACATCACACACTTGGTCTAAACCAGACTTGGGATCCATTACACGACCGTTTTTGATTACTAGCATCAGCTTTCTCCTTTATTCATAAAAATCAACTTGAGTATCCAATAATTTGTCCCCATCATAAACAAACTTGGCTGAAAAGAAGGGTTTGTCCTCTAAAAGCCACTCAACAAAGGTGTGGTCACCTTCCCAAGTTGGCTTGCTCAGAACTTCATCATAGGGAACCCATTCTAAGGTCCCCTCATTGCAGTCGATCAAGTCACCCTCAAACTCTGTCACCTTAAAAACATAGGTGTACCAGTCTAAATCTGGCGTAAATTCAGGAAAAGTGATAACACCTTTTAGAACTGGCTTGGCTTTAAGCCCTGTTTCTTCGAGGATTTCACGCGCCGCGCATTCCTGAGGTGTCTCTCCTCGCTCTAGCTTACCACCCACGCCAATCCATTTCCCTTCATGAACATCATTAGGCTTCTTATTACGGTGAAGCATGAGCAGTTCTTTCCCGTTATCAATGTAGCAAATCGTCGCTAACTGAGGCATATTCTCTCCTTATCTAAGCCAATCGATTGGCTCTTGTCCTGTTTCTGTTAAGAATGCATTAGCCTTGGAAAAAGGCTTGGAACCCCAAAATCCTCTGTAAACCGATAAAGGACTGGGATGGGCTGATTCGATAATCAAGTGGTGAGGATTGGTAACTAAGGCCTTCTTCTTACGTGCATAAGCACCCCAGAGTATAAAGACTACTGGTTTATCTAGATGATTGACCACCTGAATCACAGCATCTGTAAATGGCTCCCATATCTGACCAGCATGACCATTAGCCTGTCCAGCAGGAACAGTCAAGCAAGCATTGAGAAGTAAGACTCCTTGCTCAGCCCAAGCTGTCAAATCATGGGATTTCTTAACTCCGATATCATCTGACAATTCTTTCAAGATATTTTGCAAGGATGGCGGAGCTGGGATAGAGTCAGGAACAGAAAAACTCAAGCCCTGCGCCTGACCTGGTCCGTGATAGGGGTCTTGCCCTAAAATCACCACCTTAACTTCTTCAAGCGGTGTAGTCAAGAGAGCCTGAAAAACCTTTTCCTTAGGTGGATAAACAGTTCCCTGAGAATAGACCTGGTTCATAAACTGATTGATTTTCGCAAAATAACCTTCAGGTAATTGCGCCTTAATCAAAGCATGCCAAGACGAGTGTTCCATAGCCAACTCCTTCGTTTTTACTGCCTCTATTATAGCAAAAAGTGGCTTTCTAAACCACTTTTTACAGTTTATCTAAATAATCCAGCAAGTCTTGGTAAGAATGGACTTCGTAAGTCGGCTGGGCTTGTGTGGGATTTTCGAGGTAATGAGGATTATACCAAATCGTGTCAATCCCCGCGTTATTGCCACCTTGAATGTCGGCGGTTAGAGAATCTCCAACCATCAGCGTCTTTTCTTTGCTAAAGCCAGCAATCTGCTGACCGATTTTTTCATAAAATAGAGCATCAGGTTTTTGTGTTTGCAGCTGTTCAGAGATAAAGACTTGATTGAAATATGGTGCCAGACCCGATTGAGCCAAACGCCCCGTCTGAATGGCAGTAATGCCATTTGTCGCAGCATACAGATCATAATCTCGCTCAATGAGACTGTCTAAGAGTTCATGAGCGCCTGAAAGAGTTTGTCCCTGTTGGGCTAGGTAAAATTGGTAACTCTGGGCTAGAAAACTACCATCTTTTTCCTGTCCAAAGTGAGCAAATAAACGAGAAAAGCGCGTGTTAACCAGCTCTTGTTTACTAATTTTCTTTTGCTCCAAGTCCTTCCAGAGAGCCTTGTTCATAGGAACATAATAGTCCTTATAAGCCTGAATATCCGCAACTCCTTCTTCTTTTAGAAGTTGGGTCAAAGCCACATCCTCAGCAGCATCAAAATCAAGAAGAGTGTGGTCAAGGTCGAAGAGTAGAAATTTATAGGACAATTTGAGAGTTTTCCTTTCTAGGTACTTAATAGATTAGTTTATTTCTTCTTTTTCTTAGTTTTATTCATCAACATACCAACTACAACTGGAGTAACCACACTTCCCTTCGTTGAATTGAGAGGGTGAACATATTATACCAAAAACGAGAAGTCGTCACAAAGTACTGGAAACAATGGCTAAACCATTGAACTTATTCCCTCTATTTACGTGTATAATTTCCGTTAGAATCAAGTTGAATATAGTACGGTTTCATTCTATTACCAGCTAAATCTTCAGCCTCGACCTTTATTTTTTCATTAGCCCAGATGAAGTTTTTGTCCATTCCCAAATCCCATATCTCAGAAGTAATGACACGTCGTTTCAATACTTGTCCTTTGGAGTTTGTGAGTGTCAAGTTAGTTGTTTCGTGAGAATCTAACGACAATTGTAATGATATAGATCCTTGATAATTAGATATTATGTTGATTTTTAAATCTGGAGAAACGGTATCATGGAAAGAAATGCTAATAGGATATATTCTTACTCCATGGAAACCAGGGTTTGTATTAAATTTTCTGACCAGATAGACTAAATAATCTCCCTGCTTTTTAGGAATAAATGAAAATTTACCAAATCCTGTTCTGAATCCATTGTTAATGTCAGATAACTCACTAACAAAAGTGATACCTTCGGGTAAATTAATTACTTTTGCAGAATCCCACGTGTATCCATTAGGAAAATCATCTATCGTTATGACATTTTTATCAGTCAACTTAGGATAGCGAACGGCATCATTCCAATTTAAATGTTTTCTTGGGATAACTTCTACGAAGAAAGGATAAGTGGAGTACCGCTCTGAAGTCTTTCTTCCCCAAATCGTATCCCATTTAAGCTTAATTTTTTGTTCCCCTTTTCCTTCATAAGCTAGTAATTTAGGCAAATTCAGAAAGACTTCTGCGTTGTTAAACTTATCAGGGTGAAAATCAACACCATCAATGGTTTGAACTACTTTCCATTTGTCAGTTGGATAATAGTTTCTAATTGTACCGATAGAGTCAGATTCTCTCATATTTAAAGCTAGCCTAACAGCTTCCTCCGCGTTTGCAATCGGATATTTAAGATTATCATGAATTTCAGAATATCTACCACTGGCGGACCGGATAATAATATTTTTCACTTGTTCTCCTGTTAATTTCGGATTAGCTGACCAAACCAAAGCTGCAATTCCTGACACATAAGGAGCAGCCATGGAAGTGCCTTCTTTTCTTGTGTAGCGACTGTTAATTGACGAGCTATATATTCCTTTTCCGTTTGATTTACCACCAGGAGCCACAACATCAACACGAGCACCAGTATTACTGAATGAAGATAGTTTATAATTTCCATCTACTTTTTCATTATCTATACTTCCGACAACGATAATACGGTTATACACCTCCTGACTAATTTCAGGAGTGGTAGCATTCAAATCGGAATTCCACTGCGAATCAATCCAATTGGAATCAGCACTTTCCCCTTTTTCGTATTCATATCCAAAATCCTTTTTGCTATTTTCTTTATATTTAATGTTATTATCATTTCCAGCGCTTGTCACTATCAAAAAATCTTTTTTCTCTAGTAATTTCTCAAAAAATACCGCCGTATCTCTAGCCGCATCCTTTATAACTTGCTGAGCTTTTGCATTACCTTTGCTAGCTGAATATGTTAAACCCTCATCAGATTGGTAACCACGGCTATAGTTTATAATTTTTGCTCCACCCACAAAAATTTGTCTGTAAAATATAAAATATTCTTCCATAGTTGAAAATTTATTAAATTCGTTTTTCTCAATGCTTAGATACTCAGAAGAAGCTTCTAGGGAATCGTCTAAAATTTTAATATTTGGAGCGACACCGACAATACCAATGCCGTTATCTTTCTTCGCACCTATAATTCCTGCCACATGCATCCCATGCTCTGCATCTCTTATTTTGTCCTTATTCATCTTGCGAAGTTCTTCTATACTCCTTTGATGCTTTTCCAGCGAAACATTCTCCACAATATTTAAATCTTCATGATAGGTCTGAATATAAGGTTCGACAACTCCAACCACTATATTTTTATCAACAATATCACCTTTATTCTCATCTTTAAGTAATTTCCACGCTTGTCTTGCTCGGATGACTTCCAATCCCCAGTTATCTCCAGAAGGATTTTCCTCATCCCAACCATCCATGTCATCACCAAATGGGTCGTTTGGTTTTTCTAATTCTGATTTAGTAGAAGCCTCTACTGCGTGAGTGTGTCCTACTTCCTGTTTTGTAGATACTGCCATATCCGTTTTATCACTTTTTGTATCATACACCTGCACATTGTTGAGCTCAACAGTTCTTATCATTGGATTTTGATGCAAATCTTCCATCAACTTTTTCAGATTTAAGTAAGATTTCACTTGACTGAGTTCAAGCTGGTAGTAATTAGCTTCTATCAAGTGACCTACAATGCTCATTTTGTACTCAGACGCTAAGCGTTCCACTTCTTCCTTAGAGATACCATCTCGTGTTGAAAGGATGATTTGATTATCTACAAATTCAATGCCCGTTTCCGAATCTTTTGCGATATGGTTGGCTTCAAGAGACTTGATATAACTTCCATCACCATCTGCTTTAGGCTTCTCAGTTGGTTTAATTTCTTTTTGTTTATAAGTTCTTGTTTTAATCTGAGTAATTGTGACAACGCCATCAGCAGCTACTTCACGCTTCTTATCAATACTTTCCCGTAGGAATGTATATCCCTCTGTATTCTCAATAGGATGTCCCTCTTCGTCAACAGTTATGACTTTTTCTTGGGTTTGAATCTTTACGTACATATTAGTAACCACAGGAGTTATCACTGTATCACCATTTTCTAAAACGGATTTTTCTTCCAAGTTTTGAGTCTTCTTGAGATAGTAAATATCATTACTCGGATTTGCCCCTATATCTACTCCGTCTTCATTGACATTTACAACTTTTGGAGGATTTGTAATTGTTCTAGGCTGAGATTGTTTTCTTGTTCCTCTTGTTACTACACGATTTACAGGTGGTATGATTTCTTTCACATCTTCTTTTGATGAAACGACCTCCCCATCACGAACGATTTCTGTTACAGTAACGACAGTATAGCCCTCTTTTCCGGCAGTAACTTCGATTTCTGTTCCTTCTGCTAAAGTGTCATCATCTCGGTAAAGAGTTTCAAAGTTAGTGACATCACGTCTAACTTCTCTTATGCGTTGTTCCTCTTTTATTTCTGAAATAACTGTTTCTTCAACTGACGAAGGTTTTGAATCAGGTTTTGGTTGCTCAGGTCTAACTTCTGGTATTTTTTCTTTATCTACATTTTCTTTTGCAGGAAGAACATTTGCTTCTGTATTTGATTGAGGCTTATCTTCATTATCAGAAGAAATGACTTGTTTTGTTCCAACCCTAACTAGCTCATTTATAGGGGCAACTGTTGAGATTATTTCTTCTGAAGAAGATATAGTAACTCCATCTTTTAACACACTCGTTACATTCACTATTTGAATGCCCTGGGTTCCCTCTCGTACTAGTTCTTCCTTCCCAACCTCTAATGTATCATCATAGATTAATTCTTTTGAAAACGGTAGAGATTCTTTTCTCTCCTTAACCACTGTTTCTATTTTTTCCTGCTGAACAGAAATTGAAACAGTAGTTTTATCAACAAAGCTTAATTCAGATTTGTTTTCAGTCTGCAGTGGAGAAACACTTGTACTTGTTTCAGATGTTGATATGACTGGTGCTAGAACAGGCGACGCCTCCCCTTTAATATAGCCGACAAATTCATACCCTGCTATAGAAAGTTGTACTTTTGGAAGTTCTGATCCAACTGAAAGAGTTACTGTCTTACCATAGTTTTCTAAAGTGTGAACTGTAATAGCTGATACAGATGTAGCGGTTAGGGTTGTCCCTAAAATAAGTATTGATGATACTGTCTTTTTATTACGACGACCTACACTTACTGCTACTACAATAAGACCAAGTCCCAATAAACTGACTAGATTAGAGTTATCATTACCCGTTTTTGGCAGACTTTGTTCATTAGCCTGCTTTACAGGTTTATAAACCAAATAATATGTAGCATTCTCTGTCACCTTATCAGGAAGGGATAAAACGATTTGTTCTTTTTCTTGTTCAGATAATTCATCAATGGTTACATACTGATAAGTTATATTTGCTTTCTGTTCATAAGCCGAAACCTCGCCTATCCAAAACAAACCAATACCACAAGATATCAATCCGATAGCTAATTTACGAAAAGAAAATCTTAATTGTCTTTCTTTATCCATGATGTCTCCTTTTAATTGCACTTTTCCACTCTATTATATCAGATTTTTCTCTTTATCTGTAAAAGAGTCACGTTTTCGTTCAAAAATAGTGTTATTTGGATAAAAAACATCCACTCGTGGAAACACTATCCTATACAATTGATAGCTCAAATCGTTCAGAATAGAACAATCCTGACTATCGAATACCCTAACTTCATAAATATCTATGTAATTCTAGACCTAAAATTCCTATAAACTAAATGTTTTCGCACTATTCTAAGCCACTGATTGCCTTAAATTTTAATTTTTAAAGAATTCTAAAGCTAGAATAGTCCCATCACAATCAGTTTTGAATGATGAACAATTTAGAAACTCTATGATTCTACTCCTTTTAAACAAAAAGGGACTGCATAAAGCAATCCTTTTCTGATTTTGAAATCATTTACTTATACTCTTCGAAAATCAAATTCAAACCACGTCAGCTTCACCTTGCCGTACTCAAGTACAGCCTGCGGCTAGCTTCCTAGTTTGCTCTTTAATTTTCATTGAGTATTAAACTTTGATAGTTGAGATAATCAATAGCTCACCTATAAAAAGAGTTATAGTAAAATTCCTTATTTATTAATTTCAATCTCCGACAACTGTGTTTGAATAACTGACAGTTCTGCACCAGCCTGAAGAAGAGCAGCTGCAGTATAGGCACCTTCTACAATTGGAACCCTATTGATGACGATACTTTTATCACTGAAATCAGCCACCATTTCTAAGTTCATTTTAGCAGAACCTAGGTCAAAAAAGGCTAATAAAGTATCTGCTGGATTTTCGGAAACAACCCTATCTACTTGATCAAAACTCGTTCCAATTCCTCCATCTTCGGTTCCTCCTACATAAGTAATCGGAACATCTTTAGCTACTTCACTAATCAGCTCAACAACACCTTCTGCAATGTGTTTGGAATGTGAAACGATAACAAGACCAATACTTCCCATTAAACCACCCCAGTTTCTAAAAGAGCAGTAAAGAGTAATCCTGATGAGAATGATCCAGGATCAATATGTCCAAGAGAACGTTCTCCTACATAAGATGCCCTTCCTTTAGTTGCAAGTAAATCTTTGGTAGCATTCACTACCTTATCAATAACCTCTTGAGTCAACTGGCCATCAGACAAGGCCGCAATAACAGGAGTCCAAACATCAACCATTGTCTTTTCTCCAACTTCTGCTTTCCCACGTTTGACAATCATATCCAAACCACTTTGCAAGATTTCTTCTATTTTCGAATTAGAATCAGCCTTGGCCATGCCCATAAAAGCAGAGCCATACAAGGGACCAGAAGCACCGCCTACCTTACTCAGTAGTTGCATTGAGACAAGTTTAAAAACATCACTGCTGGTCTCAAATTGCTTTCCTTCTAAGTTCTCCATAACTGCAGCCATGCCACGCGCCATATTTCCACCGTGGTCTCCATCTCCTATAGGAGTGTCTAGCTCACTAAGGTAATCTTTCTGTTCTTGAATCTTTTCATTAAAAATCTTCATCCATTCAAGAGCTTGTTCAGCATTCATGCGACATTTCCTCCTTGAGTTTTACCAAGCTGGGGTAGTAACAGGTGCATTTAGAGCATCCAACCATTCATCATCTGCCAATCGAATCAATGTTAATGACAAGCCAGCCATATCAATTGATGTCATATAGTTTCCAATTTTCTTAAACGCCAAGTCAACACCTTTTTCATGGAGTAATTTAGCCACATCATTTGCAAATACATATTGCTCCATAAGAGGAGTGCTTCCTAAACCATTAATGAGAAGGCCATATCGTTCTCCAGCCTTAAGTTGGAAACCTTCAGATAATTTTTCAATCAATTCTGAGGCCAATTGTGCTGAAGGTTGCATTTTCTCTTTCTTATATCCTGGCTCACCGTGGATACCAACTCCATATTCAAATTCATCATCTTCTAGAACAAAACCTGGTTTCCCAACTTCAGGAACGGTTGCTCCAGACAAGGCTAGCCCAATTGTTTTAATTTCTAAGACAAGTTTGTCGGCCAAGTCCTTTATTTCAGATAATGATTTACCAGAACGAGCTGCAGCACCCAAAATTTTATGGACTAATATAGTACCTGCGACACCTCGACGACCTTGGGTATAGAGACTATTTTCAACAGCGATATCATCATCAACCACAACGCTTGCTACATCAATGCCTTCCATTTCGGCAAGTTCTTGTGCAATTTCAAAGTTCATAATGTCACCAGAATAGTTCTTGATGACCATGAAAACTCCAGCACCTTCATCAGCCGCCTTAATGGCTTCTAAAATTTGGTCCGGAGTAGGTGAAGTGAAGACTGCTCCACAAATGGCAGCAGACAACATTCCATCTCCTACAAATCCAGCATGACTTGGTTCATGTCCTGAACCTCCACCTGAAATGAGTCCAACTTTTCCTGTCTTTTCTGCCTTTCTAACGATGACATCAAAACCATCTAAGCGTTCTACCAAGTCATCATGCATGAATGACAATCCCTGCAACATTTCATCAACAACTTGTGTCGGTTCATTTATAATTTTTTTCATGAGAAACTCCTTTCGGCATGTACCTTTGTTTTCGCTTTCATTATATATTTTTTATCGCTGGATGATAAGGGACAGATTCTATTATTTGTCCCCTTTTAAACCCGTTTAAAACATTTTTTTGGTAAAATGAAGTAAGTAAAAGAAAGGTTTCCTATGGCATCATCATTTATTACAAAAAAACGGATTGCCAAGGCATTTAGAGACCTATTAGCTACTAGAGAATTTGACAAAATCTCCATTGTAGATATCATGGAATCAGCTGGCATTCGTAGACAGACCTTTTATAATCACTTTCTTGACAAATATGAACTGCTAGACTGGATATTTGAAAATGACTTAACCGAGTATATCACCAATAACTTGGACTTCATTTCAGGCCAAAAACTATTACAAGAATTATTTCTTTATTTCGAACAAGAGCGTGACTTTTATATTCAACTTTTTGATATTCAAGGACAAAATAACTTCTATGATCACTTTATCAGCTACTGTCGCTTGCTTGTATCAAAAATTTTAAGAGAATACGGTCAGATTGATATCGATTCATCTGCTTATACTTGCTTTTTGTTAGACTATCATTCACATGCTCTAGCAGAAATCGTGAAGGCTTACGTCAATAAAAAAAGTCCAGTTCCACAACCAGACTTTCTAATCATGACAATTATTGGAAAGAGACCACAATGACATTTATTTCAAATCATAAACAGAAAATTATTTCAAGTTACATTTCGGCAACTGTCAGCAGTCATCCTGAATTAGAAAAACACCCTACCTTACCATTAGTCTATCAAAAAAATCGCAATCCTCATCAGGTTCCAATATTGTCGGGTGGAGGTTCCGGTCACGAACCTGCGCATATTGGATATGTGGGAGAAGGAATGCTTACCGCTGCTATCTATGGCCAATTATTTACTCCTCCTACAAGAACTGAAATCTTAGAGTCCATTCGTTTTTTAAACAATGGTCACGGTGTCTTCATCATTGTAAAAAATTTCGAAGCAGACATCAAAGAATTTAGCTGGGCCATTAATACTGCTAGACAAGAAGGAATTAAGGTCGGCTATAGTCTAGCACACGACGATATTTCTATTGAACCTCACAATAGATTTCAAATTAGAGGAAGAGGGCTTGCAGGGACTATTTTACTTCATAAAGTTCTAGGATATGCAGCTCAAAATGGTGCCGACATCGAGCAACTAACTGATTTAGGTCATCAGCTTGCTCCCGAAATCGCAACAATTAGCTTTGCAACGAAATCGGCTAGTCTCCCCCAAGCCACCCGTCCACTATTTAACTTAGAAGAAGGAAATATTTCTTATGGTATTGGGATACATGGCGAAGAAGGCTATCGTATCGTCCCATTCCAATCATCGGAAATCCTTGCAAATGAAATTATAAGTAAATTAAGATTGCACTATCATTGGAAAAAGGGTGATCATTTTATATTGCTTGTAAATAATCTAGGCACTACCAGCAACTTAGAAATGGGCATATTTATCAATGATCTCCTTCAACTCTTAGAAATTGAAGGAGTCGCTATTACTTTTATAAAATCAGGAACATTTATGACCAGTCTAGATATGGCCGGTATATCCGTAACTCTTTGCCCCGTAAAAAATAAACAGTGGTTAGAAGCGCTCAATGCTCCAACGACAGCTTTTGCATGGTAATTTGCTTGTATAATCATGACCACCCGTCAAACGGGTGGTTTGTCCCAGGGCTATAAGCCCAAATTACCAGCCAGCGCCTAAAGACGCTGGCTTTCACTTTGTTCAAGCCTTATTGCTCTTGACTCGTCACTTGCCTCTCAAAGAGGCTTTAGTATTACTTACCACTATCCCTAAAGGGATCCTCATATTCTTTTACACTTAATTTATCTAGTGCTATATCATGCTTTTCCTGTTCTTGAATATATTTCTTAATTGTGGC
>NZ_RJOH01000022.1:0-29812 GCF_003942995.1 Streptococcus mitis
AAATAAGTGTTAGAATAAAGAATGTAAACGTTTACTTTAACAAAGGAGCTCATATGTTACTACAAAAAGAACTAATTCCAATGATAGAAGCTAACTTACCAAATATGGCATATGCTGAAAAAGACATTGCCAAATTCTTCTTAAAACAGCAACCTCTTAATAATTATTCATGTGAGGCATTGTGCGAAAGCCTTAATGTATCCAAAGCAACATTGACTCGATTTGCGAAAAAATGTGGTTTTAAAGGTTTTAGACAATTCATTTTCAAATACCAAGAGATGATTCGTGAGAAAGAAAAGTTAGCATTGTATACAGAGGCTACAGAAAAAGTTTTATCTGACTATGAAGAAATGTTGAGAAAAACTTACACGGTTCTTGATGAAGTTCAACTTGAGCGTATTGCTGAGATGATAGAAACTGCTGAGCGTGTATATCTTTATGGTGAAGGAAGTTCTGTTCTTGCTTTACAAGAAATGAAGATGAGATTTATGCGTCTCGGAGTCATTGGTGAAGTATTATCAGACGAGGATATGATTTTGTGGAATAGCTTATTACTTAATGAAAATTGCCTCGTCATTGGAGCATCTATTTCAGGTCAAACTGATATTGTACTAGAAGGTCTTCAAAAAGCTGCGGATAAAGGCGCTAAAACAGTTTTAATGACTACAAGAAATTTTGACGAAGAAGATTGTTTCTTTGATGAATTATTGTTATTAGCTTCGATCAATCATCTCTCGTATGGCAATCGCATATCACCTCAGTTTCCAATACTTTTAATTACAGACTGCTTATTCTCTCATTATCTGGAAAGTCCAGAGAGACAATATTATTACAATCAAACTATTATCCATAAGGAGGAATAATAAAATGAGCCAAATTTGGACTAAAGAAAAATTTATAAGTCAAGTCCATGGTGGAGTCATTGTTTCTTGTCAAGCTTTACCCGGTGAACCCCTTTATAATGAAGAATTTAGCTTGATGCCTTTTATGGCTAAAGCAGCTTTAGAGGCAGGAGCAGTGGGCATTCGCGCAAATTCTGTGCGTGATATTAAAGCAATTCAGAAAGTAGTAGATTTACCAATAATTGGAATTATCAAAAGAGATTATCCACCTCAAGAACCATATATTACTGCTACGATGAAAGAAGTAGATGAACTTGTAGAATGCGGAACAACAGTCATTGCATTTGATGCAACTTTAAGACCAAGATATGATGGCTTAGTTGTCAGTGAATTTATCAAAAAAATAAAAGAAAAATATCCTAATCAATTGTTGATGGCGGATGTAAGTAATTTTGATGAAGGTCTCTATGCATTTAAATCAGGCGTTGATTTTGTTGGTACAACATTATCAGGGTACACAAGTACAAGTGTACAATCAGATGAGCCTGATTTTGAACTAATGAAAAAATTGGCTGATTTTAATATTCCGGTAATTGCCGAAGGAAAAATTCATTATCCAGAACAATTAAAAAAAGCTTATAGTTTAGGTGTTACCAGTGTTGTCATTGGTGGAGCGATTACACGTCCAAAAGAAATTGCTCAGCGATTTATTAATGTCATCAAATAAAAAACAATATAAAGGAGAAATCTGATGAAAGATTTAACTAAATACAAAGGCGTTATTCCTGCATTTTATGCTTGCTATGATGAAAATGGTGAAATTAGCCAAGAACGTGTAAAATCTCTGGTGCAATATTTCATTGACAAAGGTGTAAAAGGTATCTATGTAAATGGTTCTTCAGGTGAATGTATTTACCAAAGTGTAGAAGATCGTAAACAAATTATTGAAGCTGTTATGGAAGTTGCCAAAGGTAAATTAACAGTTATCAACCATGTTGCATGTAATAACACGAAAGATAGTATTGAATTGGCAAAACATTCAGAAAGTGTTGGAGTCGATGCTATTGCTGCTATCCCACCTATTTACTTCAAATTGCCAGAATATTCAATCGCAGCATATTGGAATGCAATGAGTGAAGCTGCGCCAAATACAGATTTTATCATTTATAATATTCCACAATTGGCAGGGGTTGCATTGACTGGTAGTTTGTATGCAACAATGCGTCAAAATCCTCGTGTGATTGGAGTTAAAAATTCTTCTATGCCTGTACAAGATATTCAAATGTTTGTAGCTGCAGGTGGAGAAGATTACATTGTATTCAATGGTCCAGATGAACAATATCTTGGTGGTCGCTTGATGGGAGCAGAAGCTGGTATTGGTGGTACTTATGGCGTTATGCCAGATTTGTTCTTGAAATTGGAAAGTTTGATTCAAGAACGAGATTTAGATACTGCTAAAAAACTTCAATATGCTATCAATGAAGTTATCTATAAGATGGTATCAGGTAAGGCAAATATGTATGCTGTAGCAAAAGAGGTTTTGCGTCTAAATGAAAAACTTGATTTAGGTTCTGTTCGTCAACCCTTAGAAGCATTGGCAGAAGGTGACTTGGAGGTTGCAAAACAAGCAGCAGTACTTATTCAACAAGCACGAAAAGAATTTTTATAATAAATAAAATCAATATGGAGATATGTTATGAGCACAACAGGATTTACAATAATTGACTTAATTATCTTGATTGTTTATTTACTTGCGGTGTTGGTTGCGGGTATCTATTTCTCTAAAAAAGAGATGAAAGGAAAAGAGTTCTTTAAAGGAGATGGTTCGGTTCCTTGGTATGTTACTTCGGTATCCATTTTTGCCACAATGCTCAGTCCGATTTCCTTCTTGGGACTCGCTGGTAACTCTTATGCAGGTAGCTGGATTTTATGGTTTGCTCAATTAGGGATGGTTGTAGCTATTCCACTCACAATTCGTTTTATCTTACCTATCTTTGCACGGATAGACATCGATACGGCATATGATTACTTGGATAAACGTTTTAATTCTAAAGCACTTCGTATTATTTCAGCACTCTTGTTTATTATTTATCAATTGGGACGTATGTCTATCATTATGTACCTCCCATCAGCTGGTTTATCAGTATTGACAGGAATTGACATCAATATTTTGATTATTTTGATGGGTGCAATTGCAATTGTTTATTCTTATACTGGTGGTCTAAAATCTGTATTATGGACAGACTTTATTCAAGGTGTGGTTCTGATTAGTGGTGTCGTTGTAGCTTTATTTGTACTGATGGCTAATATTAAAGGTGGCTTTGGTGCAGTAGCAGAAACATTAGCAAACGGGAAATTCCTTGCTGCAAATGAAAAACTTTTCGATCCTAACTTGCTTTCAAACTCCATCTTCTTAATTGTGATGGGTTCAGGCTTTACAATCTTATCTTCCTATGCTTCATCTCAAGATTTGGTTCAACGTTTTACTACAACACAAAATATTAAGAAACTTAATAAAATGTTGTTCACAAATGGTGTCTTGTCACTTGCTACTGCAACAGTCTTTTACTTGATCGGTACAGGCTTGTACGTATTCTATCAAGTACAAAATGCAGGCAGTGCAGCTAGCAATATCCCTCAAGACCAAATCTTTATGTACTTTATTGCATACCAGTTACCAGTAGGTGTCACAGGTTTGATCTTGGCAGCGATTTATGCAGCGGCTCAATCAACTATTTCAACAGGTTTGAACTCTGTTGCAACTTCATGGACATTGGATATTCAAGATGTCATTTCTAAAAATATGTCAGACGATCGTCGTACGAAAATTGCACAATTCGTATCTCTAGCAGTAGGTTTATTCTCAATTGTTGTTTCCATTATCATGGCTCATTCAGATATTAAATCTGCATACGAATGGTTCAATAGTTTCATGGGACTTGTACTTGGTCTACTTGGTGGTGTATTCATTCTTGGTTTTGTTTCTAAAAAAGCAAATAAACAAGGTGCTTATGCAGCGCTGATTGTATCAACCATCGTTATGGTATTTATTAAATACTTCCTTCCTCCAACAGCTGTTAGCTACTGGGCATATTCATTGATTTCAATTTCTGTATCAGTAGTTTCAGGTTATATTGTATCTGTTCTTACTGAAAATAAAGTATCTGCACCTAAATATACAACGATTCATGATATTTCAGAAATTAAAGCGGATTCAAGTTGGGAAGTTCGTCACTAGTCACTAATAGAAAAGAGAAAATAATATGATTATTTCTGAACAATCTGATTTTAGACGATATGCTTCTGTCAATAAACATTTTTCAAAAGTCTGTGATTTTTTAGAAAATACAAATTTGACAGATTTAGTTGATGGAAAAATTGATATTGACGGGGAAAATGTTTTTGCAAATTGTATGACTTATCTAGCTGATGGAGTTCCAGGAGATATTTTTGAAACTCATAAGAAATATTTAGATATTCATATTGTTGTTGAAAATACAGAAAAAATGGCAGTAACTTCCCCAGTTCGTGCTCAGTCACGTGTACCTTTTAGCGAAGAGAAGGATATTGCTTTTTACGATAGCAAAGACTATCAAATTGTTGAATTGCTTCCAGGGAATATGTTGGTGACTTTTGAAGAAGATCTTCACCAACCAAAGATTCGTTGCNATGATGAAACTGTTAAAAAACTTGTTATCAAAGTTTTAAATGAGGAAAAATAAAATGAAAAAAAATATTAAACAATATGTAACCTTAGGTACTGTAGTGGTATTATCAGCATTTGTTGCTAACTCAGTTGCAGCTCAGGAGACTGAAACTTCTGAAGTATCAACACCAGAGTTGGTGCAACCTGTTGCACCAACGACTTCGATTTCGGAGGTACAACATAAATCGGGTAACTCTTCGGAAGTTACTGTACAACCTCGAACAGTTGAAACTACTGTTAAGGATCAATCTTCCACAGCGGATGCGATTTCGGGAGTACAACATAAATCGGATAATTCTTCGGAAGTTACTGTACAACCTCGAACAGTCGAAACTACTGTTAAGGAACCATCTTCTACAGCGGAAGAAACTCCTGTCTTAGAAAAAAATAATGTTACTTTAACAGGGGGCGGAGAAAATGTTACTAATGAGTTAAAGGATAAACTTACTAGCGGTGACTTTACTGTAGTGATTAAGTACAATCAGTCTAGTGAGAAAGGTTTACAAGCTTTGTTTGGAATATCTAATTCTAAACCCGGTCAACAAAATAGTTATGTAGATGTGTTCCTTAGAGATAATGGTGAATTGGGAATGGAAGCGCGTGATACTTCTTCCAATAAAAATCACTTAGTATCCAGACCTGCTTCAGTTTGGGGTAAGTACAAACAAGAGGCTGTGACTAACACTGTTGCAGTAGTAGCAGATTCAGTCAAAAAAACATATTCTTTATATGCTAATGGTACAAAAGTAGTAGAAAAGAAAGTGGATAACTTCCTAAGCATCAAGGATATTAAAGGTATTGATTACTATATGCTTGGGGGAGTGAAACGTGCAGGAAAAACGGCGTTTGGTTTTAACGGAACACTAGAAAATATCAAATTCTTTAATAGTGCATTGGATGAAGAAACTGTTAAAAAGATGACAACAAACGCTGTTACTGGACATTTAATTTATACGGCTAATGATACAACAGGTTCTAACTATTTCCGTATTCCAGTTCTGTATACTTTTAGCAATGGTCGGGTTTTTTCAAGCATTGACGCTCGTTACGGTGGAACTCATGATTTCTTGAATAAAATTAATATTGCTACAAGTTATAGTGATGATAATGGTAAGACATGGACTAAACCAAAATTAACATTGGCATTCGATGATTTTGCGCCAGTACCATTAGAATGGCCTCGTGATGTTGGTGGACGTGACTTACAAATTAGCGGTGGTGCAACCTATATTGACTCTGTTATTGTTGAAAAAAATAATAAACAAGTACTCATGTTTGCTGATGTTATGCCTGCTGGAGTAAGTTTTAGAGAAGCTACTAGAAAAGATTCAGGTTATAAACAAATTGATGGTAATTATTACCTTAAATTAAAGAAACAAGGTGATACTGATTATAATTATACTATTCGTGAGAATGGTACTGTATACGACGATCGTACCAACAGACCAACTGAATTTTCAGTAGATAAAAATTTCGGTATTAAACAAAATGGTAATTATTTGACGGTAGAGCAATATTCGGTTTCATTTGAAAATAATAAAAAGACTGAATATCGTAATGGGACTAAAGTCCATATGAATATCTTCTACAAAGATGCATTATTCAAAGTAGTGCCAACGAACTATATTGCATATATTTCTAGCAATGATCATGGCGAATCTTGGTCTGCACCAACTTTATTACCTCCTATAATGGGACTTAATCGGAATGCGCCTTATTTGGGTCCTGGACGTGGAATCATTGAAAGCTCAACCGGACGTATTCTTATTCCGTCTTACACTGGTAAAGAGTCTGCATTCATTTATAGTGACGATAATGGAGCGTCTTGGAAAGTTAAAGTTGTGCCACTTCCTTCTAGTTGGTCAGCAGAAGCACAATTTGTAGAATTGAGTCCAGGAGTAATTCAAGCATACATGCGTACAAATAATGGTAAAATTGCATATTTAACAAGTAAAGACGCAGGTACTACTTGGAGTGCGCCGGAATATTTGAAATTTGTTTCAAATCCAAGTTATGGAACACAATTATCAATCATCAATTATAGTCAATTGATTGATGGTAAAAAGGCTGTCATTTTAAGTACTCTAAACTCCACAAATGGTCGTAAACACGGACAAATTTCGATTGGTCTAATTAATGATGATAATACAATTGATTGGCGTTATCATCACGATGTTGATTATAGTAACTATGGATACTCATATTCAACATTGACAGAGTTACCAAATCATGAAATTGGATTGATGTTTGAAAAATTTGATTCATGGTCTCGTAATGAACTTCATATGAAAAATGTTGTACCATATATAACATTTAAGATTGAAGATTTGAAAAAGAATTAAATCTGAAATTTAAAAATATATAGAAAGAGGATAAAAATTATGGTAAATTACGGTATTGTTGGAGCTGGATATTTTGGAGCTGATTTGGCTCGCTCAATGAACAAAATTGAAGATGCAAAAGTAGCTGCGGTATTTGACCCAAATCATGGAGAAGAAGTTGCTCAAGAGTTGGGATCAGATGTTTGTGCAAGTTTAGATGAACTTGTAGCACGTGAAGATATTGATTGTGTGATCGTAGCTTCACCTAGCTACCTTCACCGTGAACCTGTTGTGAAAGCTGCTCAACATGGCAAACACGTATTTTGTGAAAAGCCAATTGCATTGTCTTATGAAGATTGTAAAGCCATGGTTGACGCATGTAAAGAAAATAATGTTATCTTTATGGCTGGTCACATCATGAACTTCTTTAATGGTGTACACCATGCTAAAGAATTGATTACTCAAGGTAAAATCGGTAAAGTTCTTTATTGCCATGCCGCTCGTACAGGTTGGGAAGAACAACAACCAACTGTATCATGGAAGAAACTTCGTTCTCAATCTGGAGGACATTTGTACCACCATATTCATGAATTAGATTGCATTCAGTTCATCATGGGAGGACTTCCTGAAAAAGCGACAATGGTAGGAGGCAATGTATATCATAAAGGTGAAAACTTTGGTGATGAAGATGATATGCTCATTGTAAACCTAGAATACTCTGATGATCGTTATGCTGTTTTGGAATATGGTAATGCTTTCCGTTGGGGTGAACACTACGTCTTGATTCAAGGAACTGAAGGAGCTATCAAACTTGACTTGTTCAATACTGGAGGTACTCTTCGTGTTAAAGGTGAAGGAGAATCACACTTCTTAGTACATGAAACTCAAGAGGAAGATGATGACCGTACAGCTATCTATACCGGTCGTGGTATGGATGGAGCAATTGCGTACGGTAAACCAGGAGTACGTTGCCCATTATGGTTACAAACATGTATTGATAAAGAAATGGAATATCTACATGACATCATTAAAGGTGGAGAAATTACAGAAGAATATGAAAAACTTCTCAATGGTGTAGCTGCTTTAGAATCAATCGCTACCGCTGATGCATGTACTTTATCAGTTAAAGAAGATCGAAAAGTAAGTCTTTCAGAAATCACAAATGCTTAACTATTGTAAAACAGAATAGTAAATTCTTGTCATTATATAATTTCTAAAGTTCTGTGATACAACTCATTGAATAAAGAAATAGAGATGGGACTGGGCATTATCCCAGTCCCATTTTTTATCAAAAAGTAATGAGATCAAAAATGTGGGAGTGATGAAATGAAGATTATAGGGATCGATATTGGNGGAACAACAATTAAGGCAGATTTATACGATGATTTTGGAACGAGTTTAAATCAGTTCAAAGAAATAGAAACAATTATTGACTATGATTTGGGAACGAACCAGATATTAAATCAGGTCTGTGATTTAATTGGTGAGTATATTTTAAATTATTCAATTGATGGTGTTGGGATTTCCACTGCTGGAGTTGTTAATGCTAATACAGGAGAAATCATCTATGCAGGATATACAATACCAGGGTATATCGGAGTAAACTTTACTTCCGAAATAGAAAAACGTTTTGGGTTGTCTACTTTTGTTGAAAATGATGTTAATTGTGCTGCATTAGGTGAATTGTGGAAGGGACAAGCCAAAGATAAGAAAAATGTAGTAATGGTTACTATTGGAACAGGTATAGGAGGCAGTATTATTGTCAATGGACAAATTGTTAACGGATTTAACTATACTGCTGGTGAAGTAGGCTATATTCCTGTAGGTAATTCGGATTGGCAAAGCAAAGCCTCAACAACCGCATTAATTCATTTATATCAAAAGAAGAGCTTGAAAACTAATCAAACTGGACGTACTTTCTTTACTGATTTAAGTTCTGGAGATAAAGTCGCTAAAGAAACTTTTGAAATTTTTGTAGAAAATCTAACAAAAGGTTTATTAACTATTTCTTATCTACTTAATCCAGAAATTCTCATATTAGGAGGTGGGATTCTGGCTAAAAAGGATATTTTGTTACCTGAAATTCAAAGTTCTTTAGCTAAAAATGCAATGGATAATAGGTTTTTGCCTAATAATGTTGTGGCAGCTACATTAGGAAATGAAGCTGGTCGTATAGGAGCTGTAAAAAATTTCTTAGATAGAATTTCTAATAAATAGTGTGAAAGATAAGGAGGTGTCACAATGACTAACTCTGTATTTTCGACAATGCAAGATATTGAGAATGTTGCAACCGATATTATAAAATCATATGATAATGAGATTTATACGTATAAAGCTGTCTCCCAAGAAGAATTGGAAGAACTAGAAAAAAGGTATGATGAAAAAAGTCACGAAGAATTAATTTCAATAGAAAGCAATTTAGAAATGCAACAACAGAACCTCATTGATGAGGTTAATAAAACAATCAAGGAAAATGATGCAAAGATTCAGTATATTTCATCAAGTAGGAGAGGAGAATTTGTAGAAAAAATTATTGGTAGGGTGGTAGAAAAATATGGCTATTAGTCAGATGAAAAGGATTTCTCTACTATTTACTAAGAGTAGTCTTGATGATGTTTTAAAAACTATTCAAGAACTAGAGTCAGTGCAGTTCCGTGATTTAAAGGTTCAGGATAACTGGTCAGAAGCTCTAGAAAAAGATGAGGTTGTATTTCCAACTATTCAAATTTCTCATACTTCTAATTCCAATCATGGGGTTATTGAAGGAAATGATGCCTTGACTTATTTGATGAATAAACAACAACATTTGGAAGCAACTGTAGAGAAATTACAAGAATACCTACCGAAAGAAAACACGTTTAAGTTATTACAGCATCCTCCGATAACAACCTCTTATGAAGAATTAGAAAAATTTGGTAAAGCTAATGTTGCTGAGGGTGTTCTTAAAAAAGTGAATCATCAAATAAACAGAGTTCATGAATTAGAAAGAAACATTCAAAGTAATAATGAGGAAATAGAGAGATTAATAAAGTGGGAAAAATTAGAAATTATTCCTGCGCATTTAGAACAATTTTCTTTCTGTAGAGGAAAAGTCGGAACAATTCCAAGGACTGTAGATAATCGCTTATACAATAATTTTTTAGAAAACAATATTGAAGTTCAAGAAATATTTTCTAATGATAGAGAGTACGGTGTTGTTGTTTTCTATCAGTCCAGTTGCTCTATTGATTTTGATGAATACTTATTTGAACCATTTGATTATTCTAGAAAGGAATTACCGAAGCAGCGAGTAGTAGATTTGGATCAAGAAAACATGCAGTTAATAACTGAAAAAGAGAATATTATCGCATCGTTGCAAGATTCAAAGAAAAATTTGATAGATTTACAATGGCAAATTGACTATATTTTATCTATCTATGCTCGTCAAATCTCTAAGAATAACCTTTTGAGCACTCTGCATCTAGTTGCATTAGAAGGATGGATAGAAGAAACTCGTATTTTATATTTTATAAAAGTTATGGATGAGCGTTTTGGACATTCTATTTATATTTATGAATCGGAAACATTGTCGGATAATCAAGATGAAATACCTATCAAATTAACGAATCACTCTTTAATTGAACCATTTGAATTATTGACAGAAATGTATGCTCTGCCCAAATATTATGAGAAAGATCCTACACCTGTATTAGCACCATTTTACTTTACATTTTTTGGAATGATGGTTGCTGATTTAGGCTATGGTTTACTATTGTTTTTAGGAACAATGTTAGCATTAAAAATTTTTCATCTACCTTCAGTAACTAAGAGATTTTTAAAATTCTTTAATATATTAGGGGTAGCCGTTGCAATTTGGGGTGGAATCTATGGCTCATTTTTTGGATATGAGTTGCCATTTCATCTGATATCTACAACCTCGGATGTCATGACTATATTAGTAGTGTCAGTTGTGTTTGGATTTATTACAGTATTTGTAGGTTTGTTAGCTTCAGGACTACAAAAAGTAAGAATGAAGAAATATGCAGAAGCATATAATTCAGGATTTGCGTGGTGTGTTATTCTGCTTGGCTTGTTATTTATTGCTGTCGGAATGTTGATGCCTGATATTAGACCGTTATTTGTATTAGGGAAATGGGTATCTATTCTTAATGCTGTGGGGATTTTGATTGTTTCTATTATTCAAGCCAAAAGCTTGTCAGGTATTGGATCAGGATTGTTTAATCTATATAACATTTCATCTTATATAGGTGATTTAGTTAGTTTCACTCGATTGATGGCATTAGGATTATCTGGAGCAAGTATAGCATCAGCTTTCAATTTAATTGTTGGTTTGTTTCCGGGGACATTGGCTAAACTGACAATTGGATTAGTATTATTCATTCTTTTACATGCGATCAATATTTTTCTATCGTTACTATCAGGATATGTTCATGGAGCACGTCTGATATTTGTTGAATTTTTTGGTAAGTTTTATGAGGGTGGAGGAAAACCATTTCAACCTTTGAAGGCTTCTGAGAAATATATTAAGGTTATTACAAAGAATTAATGGAGGATATATATAATGGAACATTTAGCAACTTATTTTTCAACCTATGGAGGAGCTTTCTTCGCTGCATTGGGAATTGTATTGGCGGTTGGATTAAGCGGTATGGGGTCTGCTTATGGAGTTGGTAAGGCTGGGCAATCTGCCGCAGCTTTACTGAAAGAACAGCCAGAAAAATTTGCCTCAGCTTTGATATTGCAACTACTGCCCGGAACACAAGGATTATATGGTTTTGTTATTGGAATTTTGATTTGGTTGCAATTAACTCCAGAACTTCCTTTGGAAAAAGGCGTTGCTTATTTCTTTGTAGCTCTTCCAATTGCTATTGTAGGATACTTTTCGGCTAAGCATCAAGGAAATGTAGCAGTAGCGGGAATGCAAATCTTGGCTAAAAGACCAAAAGAATTCATGAAGGGAGCAATTTTGGCTGCCATGGTAGAAACCTATGCAATTCTTGCCTTTGTCGTATCATTCATTTTGACCCTTCGTGTATAAGAAATTAATTTGCTATTCAAAGGAGGTGTCTAAATGAGCAATTTAGAAAACTTACGAGAGTCTGTTATTGAACAAGCTCATGAAAAAGGGCGTATGAAATTATTGGATTCCAAAAAGAAGATTGATGATGAATTTGAAATGCAAAAGTCGGTCATTGTAAAGAAAAAAGAAGCTGAACATGAACGAAAGTTAAAAGAATTACAACAGAAATATCAAATAATTTTTCAACAATTAAAAAATAAGGAACGCCAATCAACGTTAGTATCAAAACAGAAAATATTAAAAGAACTTTTTCAATCTGCTTTAATAGAAATGGAATCTTGGAGTGCAGATAAAGAAATGGAGTTCATCTATCGAATTCTTGAACGATATTCACAACAAGAGGTCATAGTAACTTTTGGGGAGCGGACTTTAGCTAAATTCAATTTGGAACAATTAGAGAAATTGAAATTCTCTTTTCCAAATCATTTATTTAGTGAACAGCCTATCTCAAATGAATCAGGCTTACTTATTTCAATAGGTAAAATTGATGATAACTATTTGTATAAAACATTAATTGGATCGATTTCTAAGGAAGAAAGTTCAAGTATCGCAAATCAAATTTTTATCAATTAAGGATGAAATTGGTTAATCCTTCTTAGAAATTTGGAGTATTCCAATAAAATTAGAAAGGTATTTTATGGATACTAATCTTTTTTCAAAAATAAATACGACGATTTCGGTAAAAGAAAACGATTTTATTACAGAAGAAAAATTTCAAAAAATTATACAATCCAAAGATACGGAGACATTGGCATTTATCTTAGAAGCAACTCCCTATCATTTATCGATTGACGTTTTAGAAAATCCTAGTCAGACAGAGACTTCGCTAATGACAAAATTAGTCAATGATTATAGATGGGCCTATGCTGAAAGTCCGAATGATAAAATTGTGACTTTATTTGCTTTACGATATGTTTATCATAATATCAAAGTTTTATTAAAATCTAAGGCGGCAATTAAGAAAGATTTTTCTAAATTATTAATTCCAATAGGGATTTTTGATATAGAAAGTTTAAAACATTTAGTTACTTCCTTACATTCAGATACACTTCCTGATTTTATGGTTCATGAAGTAGAATCAATTTGGAATGAGTATGAAACTTTTAATAATATTCGTGTACTTGATGTCGGAGCTGATCTAGCATATTTTAAACATCTGAAACTTTTATCTAATGAGTTAGATGAGGTGCTGTCTCAGGTTATTGTTGCAATGATTGACTTTTATAATATTATTACTGTAAAACGTGGTTTATCTCAAAATAAGAGTCATGGGGATATTTTACAATTACTTTCAGATGAAGGAAGTATTTCTGCTAAAGAATTTATATACATTGTAGAAAATCAAGAAATATTTGTGTGGTTCAATAAAATAAATCCAAGCTTAGATTCAATCTTTTCAACTTACGAATTGAAGATGCAGGACGCAACAATTTCATCTTCTGAGTTAGAATTTTTATGTGATTTACTATTGTATAAAACTTTAGATCAAGGAAGGTATAATGTAGATGGGCCGTTAGTTCTTGCTAGATATTTATTGGGATGTGAGTTTGAAGTAAAGAATCTTAGAATGATCATATCAGCTCTTCAAAATACAATTCCTTATGAATCAATAAAAGAAAGGATACGCCCGCATTATGGAAGCTAATAAGTATAAAATTGGCATAATTGGTAACCATGATATTATTTTACCCTTTAGCATGATTGGGTTTGATATATTTCCTGCCTATCAAGAACAAGAAGCTATAAATACTCTAAGAAAATTAGCTCAATCTGATTATGGTGTCATTTATATCACTGAAGACATTGCTTCAATGATATTAGATACAATTCGCCATTATGATTCTCAAGTTGTGCCTGCTATTATTTTATTACCGACTCATAAACAAGGTTTAAATTTAGGATTAAAACGTATAGAGGATAATGTAGAGAAAGCAGTAGGACACAATATTTTATAATAATGTACAAAATTGTCTGTAATATTATTCTATAATTTTTGGACTTAGTAAGGAGAATAACTTTGACTCAAGGGAAGATTATAAAAGTATCGGGACCTCTAGTTATTGCATCAGGTATGCAGGAGGCTAATATTCAAGATATTTGCCGTGTAGGTAAGCTAGGGTTAATCGGTGAAATTATTGAAATGAGAAGAGATCAGGCATCTATCCAAGTCTATGAAGAAACATCTGGTCTTGGTCCGGGAGAACCTGTTGTTACAACTGGAGAACCTCTCTCGGTTGAATTAGGGCCAGGATTGATTTCTCAAATGTTTGATGGCATACAACGCCCATTAGATCGATTTAAATTGGCTACTCATAATGATTTTCTAGTTCGTGGGGTAGAAGTTCCAAGTTTGGATAGAGATATTAAGTGGCATTTTGATTCCACTATAGCAATTGGTCAAAAAGTGAGTACGGGTGATATTCTTGGAACTGTCAAGGAAACCGAGGTAGTTAATCATAAAATTATGGTTCCTTATGGAGTATCTGGAGAAGTCGTTTCTATTGCATCTGGCGATTTTACAATTGATGAAGTTGTATATGAAATAAAAAAATTGGACGGTAGTTTCTATAAAGGAACGCTTATGCAAAAATGGCCTGTCCGCAAGGCGCGTCCTGTTTCTAAACGTTTAATTCCAGAAGAACCATTAATCACAGGTCAACGAGTTATTGATACATTCTTTCCAGTAACCAAAGGGGGAGCTGCAGCAGTTCCTGGACCGTTTGGAGCTGGAAAGACAGTTGTACAACACCAAGTAGCTAAATTTGCCAATGTTGATATTGTTATTTATGTCGGTTGTGGAGAACGTGGAAATGAAATGACGGATGTACTGAATGAGTTTCCTGAGTTGATTGACCCTAATACCGGACAATCAATTATGCAACGGACAGTTCTGATTGCTAATACTTCAAATATGCCTGTTGCTGCTCGTGAGGCTTCAATTTATACAGGAATTACCATTGCTGAGTATTTTCGTGATATGGGCTACTCTGTCGCCATTATGGCTGATTCAACTTCACGTTGGGCAGAAGCGCTACGTGAAATGTCAGGACGTCTAGAAGAAATGCCTGGTGATGAGGGTTATCCTGCTTATCTGGGAAGTCGTATCGCTGAATATTATGAAAGAGCAGGACGTTCTCAGGTTCTAGGGCTTCCAGAACGTGAAGGAACGATTACTGCTATTGGAGCTGTATCGCCACCTGGTGGAGATATTTCAGAACCAGTTACTCAAAACACTTTACGGATTGTGAAAGTTTTTTGGGGGCTTGATGCTCCGTTGGCACAGCGACGTCATTTTCCTGCAATTAACTGGCTTACATCTTATTCACTATATAAAGACAGTGTGGGCACTTATATAGATGGTAAAGAGAAGACAGATTGGAATAGTAAAATAACTCGTGCGATGAACTACTTACAACGGGAATCTAGTTTAGAGGAAATTGTTCGTCTTGTTGGAATTGACTCTCTGTCTGATAATGAACGACTAACGATGGAAATTGCTAAACAAATTCGAGAAGATTATTTGCAACAGAACGCTTTTGATTCGGTAGATACATTCACTTCGTTTGCAAAACAAGAAGCAATGCTAAGTAATATCCTAACTTTTGCTGATCAGGCAAATCATGCTTTAGAGTTGGGTTCTTACTTTACAGAGATTATGGAAGGTACCGTGGCAGTTCGAGACCGTATGGCGAGAAGTAAATATGTTTCAGAAGATAGATTAGATGAAATCAAAATTATATCAAATGAGATTACACATCAAATTCATTTGATATTAGAAACAGGAGGTCTATAAATGAGTGTTATAAAAGAATACAGAACTGCTAGTGAAGTTGTTGGGCCTCTTATGATTGTTGAACAAGTAAATAATGTGTCTTACAATGAGTTAGTTGAAATTCAACTTCATAATGGAGAAATTCGTCGTGGACAAGTTTTAGAGATCCACGAAGATAAAGCAATGGTTCAGCTTTTTGAAGGATCTACTGGAATAAATTTAGAAAAGTCTAAAATTCGTTTTGCTGGTCATGCATTAGAATTGGCTGTATCTGAGGATATGGTTGGTCGTATTTTTAATGGGATGGGAAAACCAATTGATGGTGGACCAGATTTAATTCCAGAGAAATATTTAGATATTGATGGTCAAGCTATTAATCCTGTATCTAGAGATTATCCAGATGAATTTATTCAGACAGGGATCTCCTCTATTGATCATTTGAATACTCTTGTACGTGGTCAAAAATTACCAGTATTTTCAGGTTCGGGCTTACCTCATAATGAATTAGCTGCTCAGATAGCAAGACAAGCGACTGTTTTAAATTCTGATGAAAATTTTGCGGTTGTATTTGCAGCAATGGGTATTACTTTTGAAGAAGCTGAGTTTTTTATGGAAGAACTCAGAAAAACAGGAGCGATCGATCGTTCGGTTTTATTTATGAACTTGGCAAATGATCCTGCAATTGAGCGTATTGCAACTCCCCGCATTGCTTTAACTGCTGCAGAGTATCTAGCTTTTGAAAAAGATATGCACGTTCTAGTTATCATGACGGATATGACTAACTATTGTGAAGCGTTACGTGAAGTCTCGGCAGCTCGCCGTGAAGTTCCAGGGAGACGAGGCTATCCGGGATATTTATATACAAATTTATCAACTCTATACGAAAGGGCTGGTCGCTTAGTTGGTAAAAAAGGTTCGGTGACACAGATTCCTATTTTAACAATGCCAGAAGATGACATAACACATCCAATTCCTGATTTAACTGGATACATTACTGAAGGGCAAATTATTTTGTCGCATGAGTTGTATAATCAAGGTTATCGTCCACCAATCAATGTTTTACCTTCTCTCTCTCGATTAAAAGATAAGGGATCTGGAGAAGGTAAAACTCGTGGAGATCATGCTCCAACTATGAATCAACTGTTTGCAGCCTATGCCCAAGGGAAAAAGGTTGAAGAGTTAGCAGTAGTATTAGGAGAATCGGCTTTATCTGATGTAGATAAATTGTATGTGAGGTTTACAAAGCGTTTTGAAGAAGAGTACATAAACCAAGGATTTTATAAAAATCGAAATATAGAAGATACGTTGAATCTTGGGTGGGAATTACTATCAATTCTTCCTAGAACAGAGTTAAAACGTATCAAAGATGATTTGCTTGATAAATACTTACCTTTGGTAGAAGTTTAATCCGGAAATGGAGTGATTATCTATGGTACGTTTGAATGTAAAACCAACTCGTATGGAATTGAATAACTTAAAGGAACGTTTGAAAACAGCTGAACGTGGACATAAGTTATTAAAGGATAAAAGAGATGAATTGATGAGGCGATTTATTTCTTTGATTCGTGAGAATAATCAACTTCGGAAAGAGGTAGAAAGTTATCTAATTGAAAATCTAAAATCCTTTGCAGTATCTAAATCATTAAAGAATTCTCAAATGGTGGAGGAATTATTTTCAATTCCATCGAAAGAAATTGAATTATTTGTTGAGAAAGAAAATATCATGAGTGTAACAGTTCCTAGAATGCATACGAATATTACTTCTCAAAATGAGAACAGTGAATACAGCTATTTATCTTCTAATAGTGAAATGGATGATGTATTTGCTACAATGAATAGTTTAATTGATAAATTACTAAGACTGGCAGAAGTTGAAAAAACGTGTCAGTTAATGGCTGATGAAATAGAAAAAACACGTAGACGTGTAAATGGTTTAGAATACTCGATTATTCCAAACTTGTCGGAAACTATTCATTATATAGAATTGAAACTAGAGGAGGCAGAAAGAGCCAATTTAGTTCGTATTATGAAAGTGAAGTAGATCCTTTATTTAGATTATTAATTAGATGAACAAATATCAGCTTGGATAAGGCTTTAAGCCTTTCTAAGCTTTTTTTATTGACAGTATCAGGATATCTTTCTCAAAATTTTGGTTTGTTAGATAATGAAAATGTTTCTACTAATCTAGATTTAGGATTAGTAAATCGTAAATGTAATTATATAGAAAAAGATAAGTTAAAAAAAGATGTATTAGTAAGAGTTGGTCTAACTCATATTCATCTTGAACAAAAGCATTTTGAATTGTCTGGCGGTGAAGCACAACGTGTTGCTTTAGCGAAAATCATTCTTAAAAATCCACCATTAATACTCGCGGATGAGCTGACTGCATCACTTGTTCTGATAACTTCACAAGGAATTATGAAATTATTATTAGATTTGAAAAATGAAAATCGTCTAATCATCATTGCAACTCATAATCCCGATATTTGGAATCAAGCAGATGAAGTTATAAATTTAAATCCATTATAGTTACAGTCAATGTATATCTTCTATATTTTAAAGTTATTTTATCTGAATCCGTAAAAGTAGTTCAATCTTGTACTGCTTTTTTCTTTTACGACTTACGCTGTTTGGTTTTATGAGCAAGCCCTTAAAGTGAACTAATAACAAATCATTAGAAGTCATAGTGATGAAATTTCTGTAACGGAAGTAGAGCGAATTGCTGAACCATTAAATAAGTATCTCTCGAAGTAGAGGCGTATATTTTGACTTTTAGTTTGATAGAATGGTAGTTTAAAAATGTAAATGATAGCTACTGTTCATAAAACATAGAAGGTACGTACGGTGTTTTGAGAAGAGCTAGAAATTAGCACTTACCTTATTATTCCAACAACCTCAAAAATGTGATAAAAATTTCAACTACTCTTATCTATAATAAAGCTACCTGTTCTTTGAAAATTGAATCCACTCCGTCTTGATTAGCGTGCCTGTGTAAGTAGGGACTGAGAGTATTTCCCTGTGAAGGGCGACTGGCACAAGACGTGTGTGAGAATTTTCTAACAGACACGGAGTTTATCGTTACCAGACTTAAACGATGCGACAAACTAGATAAAGGAGTTAATCATGAAGGTAGTAAACTTGTATGATTTGAAACAAATGGGAAATAAAGGTGGTTGTACCATCCAATTGATTCATCACTTTCCTTTTGGTATGGGCTTAGGACATCTCAAAAAAGACTACATTGAATTTAAACGTGTTGGTATCGTTGATGGGAAAGCAGTAGAAGTTACTCTTCGAGAACCTTATTCGAGAGATCTACTGCAGGTTGTCAAGTCGATTAAGCAACGTCAGAAATTGATAGCTTATCGTTATAAAGAAGGAAAGCTGCTATTTGTTAAGAAGGAGGCAACAGATGTCCTCTGAACAACAGGAACGAATGGCAGTTCAATATGCAGAGCGTAGTCTTTTATTTACTGTAAGAAGTCTCTTAAAGATTCTAGAATGGTCTAGACGTCAGGCTTTAGCACAGGATTCCGCCTATAAGATAGGGGTACAGAAATTAGAAGAATTGCTACAATCTCCTTATTCGATTGATACGATTAATCTGAAAAAAGATTTTTTAGACAAACCAATTGATATAGAGAAATTTAAAGCCTTTTTAGAAAAAGAAGAGATTCCTTTAGCCATCGCTTGGCAAGGGGATTCTCTGCATTTCTACACGAAAGACCGTTCGATTCTGGACAATCATTTAGACCATCTTTTAGAAAAAATGGTTAATGATCCGGAGAAATTAGCTGATTTTACCATGGATAAGTCATTAGACGATGCAATTGATGAGGCTAAATCCCAAATTACCTTTAGACAAGAAGGAGCCGTCAAACAGAAAGAGATGGTGAGATGATGTACAGTGGAAAGAAATTCCTACTATTCTCACTGTTAGGTATCTTACTAGGCTATCTTTTTCATCGTTTGACGCTTTTGTATGATTCCTATACTGGAAATACCTTAGATAAATGGACTCATCTTCTGATGGAAGGTCAAGATGAAGTTCTTCAGTCGCCATGGAATATTTCTTTTACTGGAAAATCAAGTGCTTTTTTTCTACTAGGTTTTGTGATGATGTTGCTGGTTTATCTCTATTTAGAGACTGGCAAAAAACAATACCGAGAAGGGGTAGAATACGGGAGCGCCCGTTTTGGAACTTTAAAAGAAAAGAAGCTCTTTTACTGTAAAGAATTTTCTCATGATACGATATTAGCACAGGATGTTCGTTTGACATTATTAGATAAAAAACCACCCCAATATGATAGAAATAAGAATATTGCAGTGATCGGAGGTTCAGGAAGTGGGAAGACCTTTCGCTTTGTAAAACCCAATCTAATTCAGATGAATAGTTCAAATATTGTCGTGGATCCTAAAGATCACTTGGCCGAGAAAACAGGCAAACTCTTTTTAGAACATGGCTACCAAGTAAAGGTGTTAGATTTAGTCAATTTGAAGAACTCAGATGGCTTCAATCCTTTTCGCTATATAGAGACAGAAAATGATTTGAATCGTATGCTGACGGTTTATTTCAATAACACCAAAGGCTCTGGATCCCGTAGTGATCCATTTTGGGATGAAGCTTCTATGACTTTGGTACGAGCTTTAGCCTCCTACTTGGTCGATTTCTATAATCCACCTAAAACAAGAGAACAGCTCATAGAAGAAAGTCGTTTAAGTCAAAAGGAATATCAAAACTTGTTGAAACGTCAAAAAAAAGAAGTGGAAGAGCGAAAAAAACGAGGGCGTTATCCAAGTTTTGCTGAAATCTCAAAACTCATTAAACACTTATCCAAGGGTGAAAACCAAGAAAAAAGTGTCTTAGAAATTCTATTTGAAAATTATGCTAAAAAGTATGGGACTGAAAATTTTACCATGCGAAATTGGGCAGATTTCCAAAATTATAAGGATAAGACTCTGGATTCTGTTGTTGCTGTAACCACTGCTAAATTTGCCCTCTTCAATATTCAAAGTGTCATGGATTTGACCAAAAGAGATACCCTTGATATGAAGACATGGGGCAAGGAAAAATCAATGGTTTACTTAGTTATTCCAGATAACGATAGTACCTTTCGATTTCTTTCAGCCCTCTTTTTTTCAACCGTATTTCAAACTTTAACAAGACAAGCAGATATTGATTTTAAGGGTCAATTGCCTCTTCATGTCAGAGTGTACTTAGATGAGTTCGCAAATATCGGAGAGATTCCAGATTTTGCTGAACAAACCTCAACAGTCCGTTCTCGGAATATGAGTCTCGTTCCTATTCTACAAAATATTGCCCAACTTCAAGGCCTCTATAAAGAAAAAGAAGCTTGGAAAACCATTCTTGGGAACTGTGATAGCTTAGTCTACTTAGGTGGTAATGATGAAGATACCTTTAAATTTATGAGTGGCTTACTCGGTAAACAGACTATTGATGTTCGAAATACTAGCCGTTCCTTTGGCCAGACAGGTTCAGGATCCCTTTCTCATCAAAAGATTGCTCGTGATTTAATGACACCTGATGAAGTAGGAAATATGAAACGGCATGAATGCTTGGTTCGAATTGCCAATATGCCTGTCTTTAAAAGCAAAAAATACAATTCAACCAAGCATCCAAATTGGAAGTACCTAGCCAATCAAGAAACCGACGAACGGTGGTGGAACTATCAGATCAATCCTATGAATCAAAGACAAGAAAATCATCTTGATGGCCTTAGAATTCGTGATTTAACTTTTGAATCTAGTTTAAAATAAAAATAGAAAAGAGGAAATAGATGATTACGCATTTTAAAGGTTTTGTTTATGGAGTAGACGCAAGTGCTATGTTTGCACAAGCTATGTCTTTGTTGCAGAAGGGATTGATTGCGGTTGGTGCCTTTCTCGTTGTTGTGGGGATTGTCAATCTTGCAACCAATATTAAAGATGGTGGACCAGGTGTTCGGAATGCCATTCTTGAAATTGTCGGTGGAGTTATGGTAGGGGCTGCTGGAGCCTTTGTAACTCAAATTTCAATTTAGGAGGATAAACAATGACATGAATCTTAGTTTAGTCTCACCCTTTGTTTACCTTGCATCTGAAAAAATATCAGCTGAAAATTTATTTGAAGGATTTAATGTAGATTTACAATCTACGGTAGATCTGATTAAATCTCTATCTAGCTATAATCCAACCGTTTGGACTTATATGTCTAGTATTACTAAAAGTATCATGCAGCCTCTTGGAGTTGCGATTTTATCAGTTGTTCTCATCTTAGAATTTTCGAAGATGGCAAAGAAAATTGCTAACTCAGGTGGAGCGATGACCTTTGAAGCATTGGCGCCGATGTTGATTAGTTATATTATGGTCGCAGTTGTAATTACCAACACTACCGTGATTGTAGAAGCCATCATCGGGATTGCGAGTCACGCCATTGAACAAGTGGCCTCGATTGTGNCTCACGGTGGGGCAAAATATGATACAATCTCTGGATTAAAAGGTTCAGGATTTATTGGCCGTATGATTGTGGGATTTTTTGCCCTCCTCATTTGGCTTGTTCGGATAGTAAGTGCAGCCATGGTTAATCTTTTGGTATCTATTCGATTTATTCAACTCTACCTTATGATTCCATTTGCCCCTCTTACGATTCCAACATTTTTAAGTGATGAATGGAAGTCTATTGGTATTGGCTATTTAAAAAATATTATGGTCTATGCGGTACAAGGGGTTCTTATTTTTCTGATTGTTTCTCTTGTTCCTTTGTTTGAATCCGCTGGGAAAATAGCTGTTTCAAATGGTGCAGGAGTCTTGCAATCACTTGCGATAATGTTTGGTAGTTTGGTACAAGCTATCTTACTGATTATTGCCCTCGTTGGTTCTCAACGTACGGCTCGCTCAATCTTAGGTATGTAATTAGATAAAGGCTAGGAAGTGATTGCTTCTTAGCCTTTTTAGAAAGGAAAGTCATGAATACACGTGTCTTTAAAGACATCTCAAAATACCAACACAGGGCTTGGTTAGGCTTCACTACAAGGCAAATCATCTTTGTTTTACCAGCCTTTATTGTCACAATTATTGTTTTGGGCTTGAATCTCTTTTTCTGGCAATTTGGAGATTGGTTTGTTTACGGTTTTGTGTTTGCTTTTACCATCCCCCTCATGCTTTTTGGAGTCTATAAACCCAATGATTTATATTTTGAACATTATTTGAAATACCGTCTTCATTTTGAATTAACGGTTCCCCTACGCACAATTACAGGAAAGAAAGGACCTGAACATGAAAAGAAAATCAAATACATTAAAGAAACAAAAAACTTCAATGACTAATAAAAAGGAAAAAGTTAAAGGGAAAAAAGAGGAAGTGTTACCCTCAACGGCTAATACTCTTTCCTATCAAGCCCTGTATCAAAATGGTCTGATGCAGGTAAAAGAAGATTTTTTCTCACAAAGCTATTTACTTGGTGATGTCAATTACCAAACTGTTGGTTTAGAAGATAAGGGCGCAATCATTGAGAAGTATTCTGATTTGATTAACTCTTTAGACGACCAAACCAACTTCCAATTGACCATCTTTAATAAAAGATTGAATTTAGAAAAGTTTAGACAAAGTGTTTTGTATGAGGAAAAAGAAGATGGATATGATACCTATCGTAAAGAATTGAATCGGATGATGAATCAGAATTTAGACAGTGGTGAAAATAATTTTTCAGCTGTGAAACTGATTAGCTTTGGTAGAAAGGATTCTAATCCCAAACAAGCCTATCGTTCCTTGTCTCAAATTGGAGAATATTTCAAGAGTGGTTTTTCAGAAATTGATGCTCACTTTGAATCCTTGGCTGGAGAAGAGCGTGTCAACTTGTTGGCCGATATGCTTAGAGGAGAACACCATCTTCCTTTTTCTTACCGTGATTTAACGAGATCTGGTCAGACAACTCGTCACTTCATAGCGCCTAATCTATTGGATTTTAAAAACAAGAATTACCTACAAATCAATGACCGCTTATTGCAGATTGTCTATGTGAGAGACTACGGCATGGAATTAGGTGATCAGTTTATTCGAGACCTCATGCAAGGAGATTTGGAATTGATTGTGAGCCTCCATGCTCAAAGTTCGACCAAGGCGGATGCTATGAAGAAACTACGAACAAAGAAGACCTTGATGGAATCCCAAAAGATTGGGGAACAACAAAAACTAGCTCGTACAGGTATCTATTTGGAAAAAGTAGGCCATGTTTTAGAAAGCAATATCGATGAAGCTGAAGAACTCTTAAAAACCATGACAGAGACAGGAGATAAACTATTTCAAACGGTCTTCTTGATTGGGGTCTTTGGTCAGGATGAAGAAGAACTCAAACAAGCACTAGACACTATTCAACAAGTGGCCGGCTCAAATGACCTAATGATTGATAAACTTCCATATATGCAAGAAGCAGCCTTTAATAGTTTGCTGCCATTTGGTTGTGATTTTTTAGAGGGAGTATCACGGAGTTTATTAACGTCCAATATAGCAGTGAACTCTCCTTGGACTTCAGTAGATTTACAAGACCGTAGTGGGAAATATTACGGTATCAATCAAATCTCAAGCAATATTATTACCATTGATCGTAGCCTATTAAATACACCGTCTGGTCTGATTTTAGGAACATCTGGAGCTGGGAAAGGGATGGCAACCAAGCATGAAATTATCACGACCAAAATCAAGGAATCTGGTGAAAATACTGAAATTATCATCGTGGATCCAGAAGCAGAGTACAGTGTCATTGGACGGGCTTTTGGTGGAGAAATGATTGATATTGCGCCTGATTCCCAAACCTATCTCAATGTCCTTGACTTGTCTGAAGAAAATATGGATGAGGATCCTGTAAAGGTAAAATCAGAATTTCTTTTATCCTTTATCGGCAAATTATTGGATAGGAAAATGGATGGAAGAGAAAAATCGATTATCGACCGAGTTACGAGACTCACCTATCAGTCATTTAAAGAGCCTTCTTTGGAAGAATGGGTTTTTGTCTTGAGCCAACAACCAGAAGAAGAAGCGCAGAATTTGGCACTTGATATGGAACTGTATGTAGAAGGTTCTCTTGATATTTTTTCTCATAAAACCAATATTCAGACAGGATCTAATTTCTTGATTTATAACGTTAAGAAGTTAGGAGATGAGCTGAAACAAATCGCCCTTATGGTTGTTTTTGATCAGATATGGAATCGTGTCGTTCGGAACCAAAAATTAGGGAAGAAGACCTGGATTTATTTTGATGAAATGCAGCTTCTCTTATTAGATAAATATGCCAGTGATTTCTTCTTTAAATTGTGGAGTCGTGTCAGAAAATATGGAGCTAGTCCGACTGGGATAACCCAAAATGTCGAAACCTTATTGTTAGATCCAAATAGTAGACGGATTATTGCAAATAGTGAATTTATGATTCTCCTCAAGCAAGCAAAAAATGATAGAGAAGAACTGGTTCAACTCTTAGGCTTGTCAAAAGAACTCGAAAAATACCTTGTCAATCCAGAAAAAGGGGCTGGACTAATAAAAGCTGGTTCAGTTGTCGTTCCCTTTAAAAATAAGATTCCTCAAGGTACACAATTGTTTGATATCATGAGTACAGATCCTGATAAAATGGCTTCTAATTAAGGGGAAGGTAAATGAAGGATAAAAGAGAAATCATACGTGCCCGAAAGGCATTTAGAAGAAGTCTAAAAGATGAGAAGAAATTCTTGAAACAAGGAAAGAAGGAGGTAAGGAAACAGAAAAAAGATTCCTCTGTACTGGATGAAAAAGCATGGAAAAAAGAGATAAAAGAAAAGCTAGAGGAGATGAGAGAAGCTTCAAAGGAGAGAGTAAAACAAGCAAATGAAGACTACAATCATATTCTTCAAAATAGTCCTCCATCTTTTTTGAATCGCAAAGAATTAAGAGACAGACGGTTGCCTCATGCTCGGAAACGATTGAAAATAGCCAAGGAGCAATTTAGAGAAGCCAAGGTAGAAGCAAAAGAAGAAAGAAAAGAGAGTCGTAAAGAAAGAAAAACCAATCAAAAATTTCTTTATGGTCAGGAATCGAAAGCAAAATCTAATTTTTTCTTTCAAGGGAAGAGTTTAGAAGAATTAAAAGCTAAGAAAGAAGTCAAGGCCGCAAAAGAGAATCTAAAATCTACTAAACAAGCCTATAAGTCCAAAAAAGTCAGTAGGAAAGCCAAAACTTTTCTTTATGTCCTTGGACGTGAAGGTGGAGAGTTAGCTTCAGAAAATGAAGATTTAGAAGGTTATCGCACACTTCAAGAGACCATTAGAAAAGGAAAACGCTACAGTCGGCTTTCTTATAACCTTGGAAAAGCTAGTGTCAAAACAGGACAAGCAACAGGTCGTTTTACCAAGAAAAGACTGACCAACACAAAAGAGCGATACCATCATTTTAAGGATGGAAAAGGATGGAAACTAGCGAAAGATAACCCAAGTTCCTTTAAAAATCGGTTTCGAAAATTAAAGAAACAAGGTCTTACAAGTGTCCAAAATATCTATCAAAAACTAAAAGCAGCCTTTTCCTTCTTTACATTTGCGGCTGGAAATCCTGTAACCTGGATAGTTGGAGGCTTAGTCTTTCTTCTCTTACTTATGATGAGCTTCTTTTTAGGATTTTCATCTGCTAGTTTGATTCAACAAGATGAATTTGAATTAACAAAAGCTTATACCCACCTAACTTGGGAAGATGCAGAACATACTCGCACAAATGGCAAAGGAATTACTTATTACACAAAAGTTGATGATGTGATGGGGTATATGAACTTTAAATTCCATGACTATGAGTTACACAAACCAGTTCACTTATTTAGTTCAGAAACTTACAAGGATTATCTATCTACTTTGTGGCATGATTTAAACGATGGGGAAGATTTGAAATCCATGCAAGACCTTTATGAAACTCCTAAGTATAAACTATCGAAAGACGATCAAGAGGAAATAAAGGAACTAAAAGAAGAGGGGGTGTATGCTTCCATGCAGGAATTGGACAATCCATTTGAGGGGAAAAGCAACGAAGATAGTCTAACCATGACTTATCGTTATGGATACTATGATTTAGACGGAAAACCTACTCTTCAGGAGTACATTCTACTAGAAGCGAAGGCTCACCAAACGATTGTCGCACCAATGGATGGAGTTGTATCTCTTGACGGAGATGATGTTATTCTTACTAACGGAAAAGGAGAGAATGAGAGTCGTTTAACCTTGTATTCTATTCATAATGGCCGTGCGATTGAGGGAACAAGAGTCCTAACAGGTGATGTTATTGGTGAAACACCAGATGATACAGGTTTGAAAGTTTCCTATCAAAAGTATAAGAACAAGAAAGAAAAATTGGTGTACGTCAATCCGCAATTTTATTTTCCCAAAGTCATTCAACTTCAGACCACTATCTTACCTGCCATTGGTCAGTTTGGTGGGGATGAGTTTGAACGAGCAAAACATATTTATGAGTTTTTGAAATCTCAAGGGGCAAGTCCCCAAGCCATTGCGGCTATTTTAGGAAATTGGTCGGTAGAGTCTTCTATCAATCCTAAACGAGCTGAAGGAGATTATTTATCTCCTCCTGTTGGCGCTACCGATTCCTCATGGGATGATGAAAGCTGGTTAGCGATAGGAGGGCCAGCCATTTATAGTGGTGCTTATCCTAATATCCTTCATAGAGGTTTGGGGTTAGGTCAATGGACGGATACTGCATATGGTTCAACACGTCATACAGCTTTGTTAAATTATGCACGTAGCAAAAATAAGAAATGGTATGATTTAGACCTCCAACTTGATTTTATGCTTCATGGGGATAGTCCTTACTATCAAAGTTGGCTAAAGGATTTCTTTAAAAATACGGGTAGTGCAGCCAATCTAGCCCAACTCTTCCTTACCTATTGGGAGGGAAATTCTGGTGACAAACTACTGGAAAGACAAACTAGAGCAACGGAATGGTATTATCAAATTGAAAAAGGCTTTAGTCAAACAAATGGAGGACAGGCAAAAAGTGACCCACAATCCCTTGAAGGGGTTCGTGGGGACTTGTATGATCATTCTGTTCCTGGTGGTGGAGATGGTATGGCCTATGCCTATGGACAATGTACATGGGGTGTTGCGGCTCGTATGAACCAATTAGGATTAAAGCTAAAAGGTAGAAATGGAGAAAAGATTTCAATCATTAATACTATGGGAAATGGTCAGGACTGGGTTGCGACAGCTTCAAGTCTTGGAGGGGAAACTGGCTCTACACCAAGAGCAGGTGCCATTGTTTCTTTTGTGGGAGGTACACATGGCACACCAGCCATCTACGGTCATGTGGCTTTTGTCGAGAAAGTATATGATGACGGTTCTTTCCTTGTGTCTGAAACCAACTATGGTGGCAACCCTAACTATACCTTTAGAAAAATCTCTCAAGCAGATAGTGCCATTAGTTTTGCTTATACTACGAAATAGAAGAGTTTACACTTGAAATTTTAACCATTTTCAGGTAGAATAAATAGTGTAGATGAGTAGTCGGCTCATGGTCAATCTGATAGTAATCTTGGACATAAGGGCCAAGCGGTGGCGGACACCAGAACGAAATCCGATAGCAATCTTGGACGTAAGGGCCAAGCGGTGGCAGACACCAGAATAAACCGACTGACTAGGTGGCTTACAGACTCTGTAAACCACCTTTTTTGTGAGGAAAATATGGCAAATTCTAGAGATTATCGTAATCCAAATTACACCGAAAAAATAAAACTTCAGCGTTTTTTTACTCAGTTACAAATTGCGGCTTCTTTTTTTAAAGAACACTTCGTTGGCAAAATCATGTATTATGAAACAGAAATAGAAAGTGTTGAACTTCATTTTTCACCTACTAATTTCATGCACCTATGTGGTGTTGATTACCGAAAAGGTGCAGGCAGTTTCTTTGACGATTGTTTAAATAGTCATGTCATAATTGATGAGTTGAAAATAAAAAATGATGGAACCACGATGCAAAAGTTACAAGTTTTAGGATCTATTGAGGAGTTATTGGGAAAGCATGTTCATCTAACTGGTTCAGGACGTTATTTGTATTTGGAGTTTGATTATGCTCTACGTACAAGAAAACAGATACTAGCATTAACATTGAAAGAGACATCAAGGAAAATTGTTCCTCAATCTTTATTAGATTTGAAGAGAAAGACAGTATTTCCAGAAGGTCAAAAAGTAATTTCAATTTACTCAAAACATTTACAAACGTCGGAACTTTTTTATTATTTAAAAGATTAGTTTACATATCTTTTGTGGTATAAAACATATTTTTATCATTATAAGGAGAACGCAGTTTTGGCTCGTTCTTTTTTTGTTGATGATATGCTCCAAACAACATATACTAGATTGGATATGAAATAGTTTGTGATTACATAATTTATCTTCAGGAAAGTTATTGACATTATGTCAATTTCTGTTATGATAGACATCTCTAACAATTTCCGTTATAACAGACATTGACTTACAAAGTATTTCTTTTCTGAACATATTAGCGTTATAATATAAATGCAGTGTTACACTGTAGAATATTAAGAAAATAGGATACTATAGGTTTAAACTAAATGTGTAAGATAAATAGTTGGATTAGTAAAAGTTTCAAGTCTGATAAGAACAACATTACATTTCATACAACTGAATGTATATATTTTATAAGAGAGAGGGATGCTTGATTGGGGAAAATCATTCAAAATACAGTTATAAGGATTTTAATAAGAATGAAAGTGTGATATTTCTTTTTCAATAATCTTCTAAATTTATTAAAATCAAGCTTTCCACTTATGTATTCTGCTAATAAACTTCAATACATTTCAATAGATTTTCAATATTTGGTGGGGATTTTTATTATACTTTGTACGAGCTTTTCAATACCCTACCCCAACCTTTAAAATCCCCTAAGTTATTTACTCAAGGGATTTTTTATCTGCTTTTTTCATACTCAAACAGTCAGTCTAACTGTTTGATTTTCTTTGTGACTAAGTCCCTAAAAATAGTAGAATTAGCTACTTTACTGATTTTACAAGATAATAACAAGACCTAAACGTATAATTTATTTAGGTTTACCAATTAT
>NZ_RJOH01000023.1:0-24374 GCF_003942995.1 Streptococcus mitis
TTGATTATAGATGACTTTTCGTCTATACTTAGGGGTGAACACAATGTGATACTTACAGTGCCACTTTGTGTGCGATAAACTATGAGCCTTTTGTGCCATATTTTTCTCCTTTCGCTTTACAATTGGCTTGAACACCTTTATTGTATCGCGTTCGGAGTTTTTTTGGTATAACCTTCGACGCGCACCCGCATAGCGGGTGGTTGTTTTGTCTCGCACCTAACGGAGCGAGACGGACTAATAGTCACATAAGACATAAAAAAATCGACCAGTTAGTCGATTTTTTTAATATTCTTCCATTTTCTTAGGTTGATAGACTAGCATACCTAAACCAATAAATAGGGCTAATATCACAACAAGGAAAATGACTTGATGATGAATATTTCCTGTCATAGAGATTGTTTGTCGTAATCCCGAAACTGAATAACTCATTGGTAACCAAGGATTGATGGCTCTAAAGAAATCATTTGTCAAAGCAAGTGGGTAAGTACCTGCACTTGATGCTAACTGTAATAAAAGCAAAATAAGAGAAAAGAAAGCTCCTATACGGCTATTCCATGTTGTTAAAGCAGTCACCATGGACATGAATACTAAACTTGTTAGGATAATGAGAATAAATGTTCTCATCTCATGATTTGCAGTTAAACCAATAAGATGAACTCCTCCATATACCAAAATTCCTGCTAAAACAGCTATAATACCATTTATTTCAGCTCGAGATTTCAACCAAGCCCAACGGCTCTCCGGATGACGTCCTGAAGGCAACTTCGCAAAGATCATATTCGTTGATATTGCTGCAACAAAAAGAGCAACTGATATCATATAAGGAGCCATTGTAATTCCATTTACAGGAACTTGATCATTGTCTGTTTTTGAAAGATTGAGTGGATTTGACAAAATCTCTGCATTTTGAGATTCCGTAGATGCTGATTTGAGTTGATCACTAGCATTACTTAGTCCTTGTCCTAAAGAAGCAACTCCTGTCTGTAAACCTTCCAATCCAGAAGTTAACTTTGTTCCACCTTCTGCTAGTTTCCCAGCTCCATCTGCCAATTTATTAGCTCCACTTTCTAATTGAGAAGCACCTGAAATTAACTGACTGGATTTGTCAGCTAGTTGGCTAGAGCCTGACTGCAATTTATCAACTCCTGCTATCAATTCTTGACTCTTTTGATTCAATTGGTTAGAGCCAGTTGATAATTTTTCAATACCAGACACTAATTCTGGAGTTTTTTCAACTAATTGACCAACTCCTGCTGTCAAGTTAGAAGATTTTTGTGTCAAGGTAGTTGAGCCTGAAACTAATTGGTTCAAACTACCTGTCAAGGTGGAATTCTTTTCACTTAGTTGACTTGCGCCTTGAGAAACTTTATCAACACCTGCAGTATATGCATTTACCCCCGATGTAATCGACTGACTAGCAGGAACTAATTTACTCGTCACTGCTCCTTGTATCTCTGTTAATCCACTTGACAATCCTGTCAAAGAAGTAGAAGCAAGCGGTAATACTTGATTAGCTTGATTTTTTAAAATCGAAAGATTAGAAGATTGATTTTGTAAGTTTTCTAAACTTCCCTGTAAACCTTGTACTAAAGTTACAATTGACTGAGCCGATTGAGTACTATCAGTCGAATTTTGAGATACAGAAGCGCTTATCTCAGCTTGTTGCTCACTTGTCAATGATTGATAAGCTGCTGTCGATTGAATATTAGCTAATGTAGTCGCTTTATCAGACTGAGCACTTGCTAACATTTGATTAGAAAGAGATACTATACTTGATAAAACAGAATCTAATTGTTTTGTATCTCCAACATCAATATTTTGAATAGCTTGATTTAACTGATTCAAACCAGAAGATAATTGATTAATTTGATCTTTTTGCTCAGACGAAGCATCTAACTTGCTAGAAAGTTGTTGAATCCCTTCACTTAATTGCTCCATACCCATTCGAAATGTAGCTGATTGATTAGATAACTGATTAGCACCTGTTGCAAGACTTCCCACTCCATTGGTGTAGGCACTAACACCAGATGAAAATTGATTAAGACCAGCATTAAGCTGAGAAACACCGCCAGTATAGGATTCTACACCAGTATATAACTGATTGATTCCTCTTACTAATTCAGGACTTTTAGAAGATAATTGACCTAATCCGCTATCTAATTGACTCACTGCACCAATATATGTAACTAAACCACTATTAAAATTCCCTAATCCAAGATGAAGTTGTTCAACACCAGAGACATAAGAGGATAATCCTTTAGTAAACTGCTCCGTTCCATTTGAAAATGTTAAACTTGAATCGGCTAAAGAGTGTAGGTTAGTAGTTAATGTTTGACTTCCTGCAACTAACTGATTTGCTCCATCAGTTAATTTTTCACTGCCTGAAGCTGCTTGACTCATACCATCCTTTAAATCGACCATTTTGTTGAATAAGGCTTTAGTATAGGTCTCAGTTACATTTGTAGAAACATTCTGCTTCAATTGTGTCATTGCAGAATCACTCATCTTGCTGGCAATAAAACTATGGCCACTTGAAGTCTGATAATCGATTTGCATTTGCTCTGGGTGATCCGTTAAAATAGAAGCTGCTTTTTCAGACAAGTCACTTGGCAAAGTGACTACCATATAATAATCACCGTTTTCTAGACCCTTCTTACCTTCTTCTTCATCTACAAAATGAAAATCCAAGGTTTTATTTTCTTTTAAATTGGACACCATGTCTTTTCCTATAGACATGCTATTACCATTATAGGAAACCTCTTTATCATTATTGACAACTGCCACAGGTAAGTCAGACAATTGACCATATGGATCCCACATTGATGACAAAAATATGATATTGTACAGAGCGGGAATAAGAGAAATACCTATCATGACAATAATAAAGGTTGGTTTTTTAAAAATTGCTTTCCATTCTTTAAACATAGTTTCTCCTTTTTTAAACATATTGTCTAAAATTTTGATATAATAGATTATACAATAAAAAATCTAAATTACAAGATAAAAAATCAATTTTTAGACATATAGTCTAATTTGTTTACAAGGAGGAAATATGCAAGAAAGTAACAAACGCTTAAAAACAAAGCGAACTATTGAAAATGCTATGGTACAATTACTCATGGAACAGCCATTTGATCAAATTTCTACTGTCAAGTTAGCAGAAAAAGCCGGAATTAGTCGTTCCAGCTTCTATACTCACTATAAGGATAAGTATGATATGATTGAGCACTATCAAAGCAAGCTATTTCATACATTTGAATATATTTTTCAAAAACATGCTCATCACAAAAGAGATGCTATTTTAGAAGTATTTGAATATCTAGAGTCAGAACCACTTCTGGCTGCTCTTCTTTCTGAAAATGGGACTAAAGAAATCCAAAATTTCTTACGAAATAAACTTCATATCATGCTCAGCACAGATTTACAAAAGCGATTTATGCAACTGAATCTCAATACCACTGAATTAGAATACAGTAGCATCTATCTAACTCACGCACTTTTTGGTGTCTGCCAAACTTGGATTGCACATGGAAAAAAAGAAAGTCCTCAAGAAATAACAGACTTCCTCATGAAGATGCTTGGTGATACGAATTGATGCAAAAAAGGGAACAACACTGTGTTCCCTTTTATCTATACTCCGCCAGTAGGACTCGAACCTACGACATCATGATTAACAGTCATGCGCTACTACCAACTGAGCTATGGCGGATAAAATAGTCCGTACGGGATTCGAACCCGTGTTACCGCCGTGAAAAGGCGGTGTCTTAACCCCTTGACCAACGGACCTTCTATCTGTAGCAGATATAACCATTATATCAATTTCTTACTAATTGTCAATCACTTTTGAGATTTTTTCTCTAAAATATCTTTCAATTTTCTAATTTTTAACCTTGAAATAGGACAACGATGGTCTTCATAGAAAACAATTTCTAGGTTTTTTCGATCAATTTCTCTGATATTGCCTATATTTACCAAAAATGACTTATGAGGAGAATAAAATCGCTGAGTATGTTTGTCCTTTTCCTGAATATCTGTCATGGTACCATAAAATTCTTTTGCAAAATTCTTACCAATAATGCGCAATTTATGAGAAACTCCTGTCGTTTCAATATACAGAATGTCATGGTAAGGAATTTTTAAATCATTTCCCTTGTAATTGTAGTCAAAATAATCTACCACATCTTCATTTTCAAGTAACATACTCTTCGTGTAGAAGATATTTTGCTCAATTCTCTTCTTAAATAACTCATCATTAATATCCTTATCGACAAAATCTAGGGCTGATACCTGGTATTTATAGGTTAGAGTTGCAAACTCTGATCGACTGGTGATAAAGACGATAATAGCGTAAGGATTGTAATGACGAATGAGCTGAGCCACTTCAAATCCCTTTTTCTCAATTCCATGAATATCGATATCTAGGAAATAAAGCTGGTTTACTTCGTCGTTTTCAATATATTCCTTGAACTCACGAACTTTTCCTGTTGTCTTGTATGATATTGGAATATTCGATTCTTTCGAAATTTCATCCAATATTCTCTCTAGTCTCACTTGATGTTCAATAACATCTTCTAAAATTAAAACTTTCATTCAAATTCCCTCTTAAATCTAATGATTTGTCTAAATGTACTGCCTTCCATCTCTGTTTCTAAAATAATGTTGTTGTACTTATCTAGTAGTTCTTTCACATTATTTAATCCTACTCCTCGATTTCTTCCCTTAGTAGAGAATCCTAAAGCAAATAGATCTCCTGAAGGAGTCATCGTCATTTTACATGAATTCTGAATCACAATCACTGTTTCAGTTTCCATCTTAATAACTGCTACTTCCATCTGCTTTTTATAACTATCAGCCGATCCTTCCACAGCATTGTTCAATAAAACACTCATAATACGAACTAAATCCAGCAAGTCTATTGGTAGTCTAGTAATTATATCTTTTACTTCCAGTGTAAACTCTACACCATTATTTCGAGCATAGACAATTGACTGTGCAACCAAACTTCGTAAAGCTGAATCTTCTATGTTGTTCAAATCAAAGTAAGTGTACTTATCTGAACGCAGTTTGTGATTTGCTTTGACCAAAACTTCATTGTAAACTCTGTCAATTTCCTGTAAATCACCACTGTCAATTGCCATCTGCATACTGACAAGCATCCCAGCATAATCATGTCGAAAACCACGGATTTCATTATATAGACCGACAATTTCATCTGTGTAGTTTTGTAAATGTTTCTGTTCAAATTTCTTCTGCTTCAAAGCAATCTCTTTCTCCATTTGAACTTTATGCGAATTCATTGCAAAGAAGGTCAAAAGTAACGAGATAAAAACAATAGATGATAAAATACTTCCAAAACTATTCAAATGTTTAATCGTACTTACCATATTAGAAACGAAAGATACAATATGGAGCAGTAGTAAGGCAAAAAATACTTTTTTCAAGAAAGGATAGAGGTAGTCCTTGTCAAAATAGGCTAGTTCCAAATGGAAATAATGAATGATTTTTAAGACAACAAAATAGGTCAACACCGTTACAACGGAAAAGAATGGGTAATAATATTGTAAAACAAAATTGTCTCCTGTTATAGAGGAGAAAGTTACGGACAGAAAATTATGAGCGCTCTCATATAAAAGAGATAGTAGTAAACTTAGAAATAGTCCTCTATCCCTCTCATACTGTTTAATCCATCGAAAATAGGAATATAATCCCAAAGGAAATAAAAATGTTACAATTCCTAACCCATCTAAAGATAGAAAATAGAAGGTAAGTTCAAGTACTGCTTCCACTAGTAATGTATAAGCACCAAAAACGTATAGTTCCTTTGCTTTTATTTGACCTTTACAAATTAAACGGTAACTGTGACTAATAATTAAAAAATGAACAATAACTGTCCCAAATCCAAGTAAATTCATTACTCTTTCTCCTTATTTCATTACTTTTTTCGTCGGAAAAGAAAATCAAGGAGGATGTCTGAAACCCTACTTTCCCCACCTTTAATCTTTTGCAAGTCTTTTTCCTTCAAGGCTACAAACTGTTCCAATTTAACTGTGTTTTTCATAATAAAATCTCCTAAAATGTTTTTTTCTTGTAAGCTAACTTACAAAAACTATTATACAAAATGGAATTTTGTTTTAGATAAAATTCTCTCAACTGTCATTTTTTTATCCCCAAGTGTACTTTTTTAAGAAAAAAGCCGGGAAAATTCCCAGCTTTGCTACTATATTGATCCCAGCAGGATTCGAACCTGCGACCGTTCGCTTAGAAGGCGAATGCTCTATCCAGCTGAGCTATGAGACCTAATGCAACTATTCTACCAAAAATTCAATTAAAAGTCAATTTTCTATTTATGATAGGGAGAGCCCTGCTGTATTGTAAAAGCCCGATAGATTTGTTCAACAAGGACTAGTCTCATTAACTGATGGGGCAAGGTTAAACGACCAAAACTAACAGAGAGATTGGCTCTCTTTTTTACATCCTGTGCTAATCCCAGACTCCCTCCAATAATAAAAGTAAGAGTAGAAAATCCTTTTATAGAAGCTTCTTCTAAATGCTTACTAAATTCTTCTGAGGAGAAAGTTTTCCCTTCAATGGCTAACACAATAACAAAATCACGGTCACCAACTTTTGATAAAATTCTCTGACCTTCTATTTCTAAAATCTTTTGATTTTCTGATTCACTGGCCTTATCTGGTGTTTTTTCATCTGCTAGCTCTATCATTTCAAGCTTAGCAAATCGAGAAATTCGTTTTGAATACTCTGCAATACCATCTTTTAAATACTTTTCTTTCAGTTTCCCAACTGTTACAACTTTAATTTTCATGACTCTATTCTAACATATTCTCTATTTTTTCACATCTTATTCACAAAATAAAAGGTTAATTTTAGCCGAGAAAACCACAGATTTTTTAAAGTTATCCACAATCTGTGAAAAACTTTTGTTTTTAAGTTATAATTAAGCTAGTCAGTTTATACTTTCAGTAATTTCAAACAAATGGAGGCAAATATGAAACATCTAAAAACATTTTACAAAAAATGGTTTCAATTATTAATCGTTATCGTCATTAGCTTTATTAGTGGAGCCTTGGGTAGCTTTTCAATAAACCAACTAACTCAAAAAAGTACTGTAAGTACCTCTAACAACAATAGTACTATTACACAGACTGCCTATAAGAATGAAAATTCAACAACACAGGCTGTTAACAAAGTAAAAGATGCTGTTGTTTCAGTTATTACTTATTCAGCAAACAGACAAAATAGCGTATTTGGTAATGATGATACTGACACAGATTCTCAGCAAATCTCTAGTGAAGGATCTGGGGTTATTTATAAAAAGAATGATAAAGAAGCTTACATCGTCACCAACAATCACGTTATAAATGGTGCCAGCAAAGTAGATATTCGTTTGTCAGATGGAACTAAAGTACCTGGAGAAATCGTCGGAGCTGATACTTTCTCTGATATTGCTGTCGTCAAAATCTCTTCAGAAAAAGTGACAACAGTAGCTGAATTTGGTGATTCTAGTCAGTTAACCGTAGGAGAAACTGCTATTGCTATTGGTAGCCCATTAGGTTCTGAATATGCTAATACTGTCACTCAAGGTATCGTATCTAGCCTCAATCGCAATGTCTCCTTAAAATCTGAAGATGGACAAGCCATTTCTACAAAAGCCATCCAAACTGATACTGCTATTAACCCAGGTAACTCTGGTGGCCCACTAATCAATATTCAAGGACAGGTTATCGGAATTACCTCAAGTAAAATTGCCACAAATGGAGGAACATCTGTAGAAGGCCTTGGTTTCGCAATCCCTGCAAATGATGCTATCAATATTATTGAACAGTTGGAAAAGAACGGAAAAGTGATTCGTCCAGCTTTGGGCATTCAAATGGTCAATCTCTCAAATATTAATACAAGTGATCTTAGAAGACTGAATATTCCAAGCAATGTAACATCTGGTGTAGTTGTTCGTTCTGTACAAAGCAATATGCCCGCCAATGGTCACCTTGAAAAATACGATGTTATTACAAAAGTAGATGACAAAGAGATTGCTTCATCAACAGACTTACAAAGTGCTCTTTACAATCATTCTATCGGAGACACCATTAAGATAACTTACTATCGTAACGGTAAAGAAGAAACTACATCTATTAAACTTGACAAGAGTTCAGGTGATTTAGAATCTTAATCGACATCTATGTAAAGAAAGCTTTACATAAGAGAAAAGATGTGTTAGTGTAGAATCATGGAAAAATTTGAAACGATTTCTATCACGGATATACAAAAAAATCCCTATCAACCTCGAAAAGAATTTGATGGAGAAAAACTACATGAACTAGCACAGTCTATCAAAGAAAATGGGGTCATTCAACCGATTATTGTTCGTCAATCTCCTGTTATTGGTTATGAAATCCTTGCAGGAGAGAGACGCTATCGGGCTTCACTTTTAGCTGGTCTAACGTCTATCCCAGCTGTTGTTAAACAGCTCTCAGACCAAGAGATGATGGTCCAGTCCATCATTGAAAATTTACAAAGAGAAAATTTAAATCCAATAGAAGAAGCACGCGCCTATGAATCTCTTGTAGAGAAAGGATTTACCCATGCTGAAATTGCAGATAAAATGGGCAAGTCTCGTCCATATATCAGCAACTCTATTCGCTTGCTTTCCTTACCAGAACAGATTATCTCAGAAGTAGAAAATGGCAAACTATCACAAGCCCATGCACGTTCTCTAGTTGGCTTGAATAAGGAACAACAAGACTATTTCTTTCAACGGATTATATATGAAGACATTTCTGTAAGGAAGTTAGAAGCTCTTCTGACAGAGAAAAAACAAAAGAAAAAGAAAAAAAATGATTATTTCATACAAAATGAAGAAGAACAGTTAAAAAAACTACTCGGATTAGATGTAGAAATCAAATTGTCTAAAAAAGACAATGGAAAAATCATTATTTCTTTTTCAAATCAAGAAGAATACAGTAGAATTATCAACAGCCTGAAATAAGGCTGTTCTTTTATTTTCTTATCTCACAAGGTTATCCACTATTTTTTCCAATAAAAAGCTTAATAAATCAACAGTTTCTGATTTTATCCCCAATCTGTGGATAAAACTTGATAACATTGTGGATTATTTTTCACAGCTTGTGGAAAAATCTTTCTATCTATGGTAAAATAAGTCTAGCATTAAACTTTTAGATAGTAAAGGAGGAGAAAGGATTGAAAGAAAAACAATTTTGGAATCGTATATTAGAATTTGCACAAGAAAGACTAACTCGATCCATGTATGATTTCTATGCTATTCAAGCTGAACTCATTAAGGTAGAGGAAAATGTTGCCACTATATTTTTACCACGATCTGAAATGGAAATGGTCTGGGAAAAACAACTAAAAGATATTATTGTGGTAGCTGGTTTTGAAATTTATGATGCTGAGATAACTCCCCACTATATTTTCACCAAACCTCAAGATACGGCTGTCTCACAAGTTGAAGAAGCTACCAATTCAACTCTTTATGACTATAGTCCAAAGTTAGCATCTATTCCTTATTCGGATACTGGATTAAAAGAAAAGTATACCTTTGATAATTTTATCCAAGGGGATGGGAATGTTTGGGCAGTATCAGCCGCTTTGGCTGTTTCTGAAGATTTAGCCTTGACCTATAATCCTCTTTTTATCTATGGAGGACCTGGCCTTGGTAAGACTCACTTACTCAATGCAATTGGGAATGAGATTTTGAAAAATATTCCTGATGCGCGTGTGAAGTACATCCCTGCTGAAAGCTTTATCAACGACTTTCTTGAACACCTGAGACTGGGGGAAATGGAAAAATTCAAAAAAACTTACCGTAGCCTTGATCTCTTGTTAATTGATGATATCCAATCGCTGAGTGGAAAAAAAGTTGCAACTCAAGAAGAATTTTTCAATACTTTCAATGTTCTCCATAGCAATCAAAAACAAATTGTTCTGACTAGTGATCGTAGTCCTAAACACTTAGAGGGACTTGAAGAAAGACTTGTCACGCGCTTTAGCTGGGGATTGACGCAAAACATCACACCACCTGACTTTGAGACACGTATTGCCATTTTACAAAGCAAAACAGAGCATTTAGACTACCATTTCCAAAGTGATACCCTAGAATACCTAGCTGGCCAATTTGATTCAAACGTCCGAGAACTTGAAGGAGCAATCAACGACATCACTTTAATTGCCCGAGTGAAGAAGATTAAGGATATCACAATCGATATCGCTGCCGAGGCTATTCGAGCACGTAAACAAGATGTTAACCAAATGCTCGTCATCCCAATTGATAAAATCCAAAATGAAGTTGGTAACTTTTATGGTGTCAGCGTCAAAGAAATGAAGGGAAGCAGACGCCTTCAAAATATTGTGTTAGCCCGTCAAGTAGCCATGTATCTATCTAGAGAACTAACAGATAATAGTCTTCCAAAAATTGGGAAGGAATTTGGTGGAAAAGATCACACAACAGTCATTCATGCTCATGCTAAAATTAAATCTTTGATTGATGAAGACGATAATTTACGTTTAGAAATTGAATCCATCAAAAAGAAAATTAAATAAGTTGTGGATAACTTTTACTTTATTATCTTTTTTATCCACATTTTTTAAACAAGCCAAAAAACTTGATATGACTTGTTTAAAGTCTGTTTTCCACAGATTTCACAGACTCTATTATTACTATTATCCTTCTAATACTAAAAATAAATAAAGGAGAATCCATGATTCATTTTTCAATTAATAAAAATTTATTTCTACAAGCCTTAAATACTACTAAGAGAGCTATTAGTTCTAAAAATGCCATTCCTATTTTATCAACAGTAAAAATTGACGTGACTAATGAAGGTGTTACTTTAATTGGTTCAAATGGTCAAATTTCAATTGAAAATTTTATTTCTCAAAAAAATGAAGATGCTGGTTTATTAATTACTTCTTTAGGTTCAATCCTTCTTGAAGCTTCTTTCTTTATCAATGTGGTATCTAGTCTACCTGATGTGACTCTTGATTTTAAAGAAATTGAACAAAATCAAATTGTTTTAACCAGCGGCAAATCAGAAATTACCCTAAAAGGAAAAGATAGTGAACAATATCCACGAATCCAAGAAATTTCAGTTAGTACTCCTTTGGTTCTTGAAACAAAATTACTCAAGAAAATTATCAATGAAACAGCTTTTGCTGCAAGTACACAAGAGAGTCGTCCAATTTTAACTGGTGTTCATTTTGTATTGAGTCAACATAAGGAGCTAAAAACAGTTGCAACAGACTCTCATCGCCTAAGCCAGAAAAAATTAACGCTTGAGAAAAATAGTGATGATTTTGATGTCGTGATTCCTAGCCGTTCTCTACGCGAATTTTCAGCGGTATTTACAGATGATATCGAAACTGTAGAGATTTTCTTTGCTAACAATCAAATCCTCTTTAGAAGCGAAAATATTAGCTTCTACACACGTTTGTTAGAAGGAAACTATCCTGATACAGATCGCTTGATTCCGACAGACTTTAACACTACTATTACTTTTGATGTTGTAAACTTACGTCAGTCAATGGAACGTGCTCGTCTTTTATCAAGTGCTACTCAAAATGGTACTGTAAAACTTGAAATAAAAGATGGGGTTGTTAGCGCTCATGTTCACTCTCCAGAAGTTGGTAAAGTAAACGAAGAAATCGATACTGATCAAGTTACTGGTGAAGATTTGACAATTAGTTTCAATCCAACTTATTTGATTGATTCCCTTAAGGCTTTAAATAGCGAAAAGGTGACCATTAGCTTTATCTCAGCCGTTCGTCCATTTACTCTTGTGCCAGCAGACACTGATGAGGACTTCATGCAGCTCATTACACCAGTTCGTACAAATTAAGTGAAAGAGGTTGAGCCTAGCTCGCCTCTTTTATGATATAATCGAAAAAGAAAAGGAGAGTAGTATGTATCAAGTTGGAAATTTTGTTGAAATGAAAAAACCACATGCTTGCACAATCAAGTCAACAGGAAAAAAAGCTAATCGTTGGGAAATTATACGTGTAGGAGCAGACATAAAAATCAAATGTAGCAATTGTGACCATGTTGTCATGATGGGGCGCTATGATTTTGATCGAAAAATGAATAAAATTATTGATTGAGAACCCTTAGTTAGAGGGTTAGCAAGTTTTCCCTTTTTGTGTTATAATATTAGGGATTGAAATGAAAACGGAGAATGAGAAAATATGGCTTTAACAGCAGGTATCGTTGGTTTGCCAAACGTTGGTAAATCAACACTATTTAATGCAATTACAAAAGCAGGAGCAGAGGCAGCTAACTACCCATTTGCGACTATTGACCCAAACGTTGGAACGGTGGAAGTTCCAGATGAACGTCTACAAAAATTGACTGAAATGATTACTCCTAAAAAGACAGTTCCAACAACATTTGAATTTACAGATATCGCAGGAATTGTAAAAGGAGCTTCAAAAGGAGAAGGGCTAGGGAATAAATTCTTGGCTAATATCCGTGAAGTAGATGCGATTGTTCATGTAGTTCGTGCTTTTGATGATGAAAATGTCATGCGCGAGCAAGGACGTGAAGATGCTTTTGTGGATCCACTGGCAGATATTGATACTATTAACCTAGAGTTGATTCTTGCTGACTTAGAATCAGTCAATAAGCGTTATGCGCGTGTAGAAAAGATGGCACGTACGCAAAAAGATAAAGAATCAGTAGCAGAATTCAATGTTCTTCAAAAGATTAAACCAGTCCTTGAAGATGGAAAATCAGCTCGAACTATTGAATTTACAGATGAAGAACAAAAGGTTGTCAAAGGTCTCTTCCTTTTGACGACTAAACCAGTACTCTATGTTGCTAATGTGGACGAGGATGTGGTTTCAGAACCTGACTCTATCGACTATGTTAAACAAATTCGTGAATTCGCAGCGACAGAAAATGCTGAAGTAGTCGTTATTTCTGCGCGTGCTGAGGAAGAAATTTCTGAGTTAGACGATGAAGATAAGCAAGAGTTTCTTGAAGCACTTGGGTTGACAGAATCAGGCGTTGACAAGTTGACTCGTGCAGCTTACCATTTGCTTGGATTGGGAACTTACTTCACAGCTGGTGAAAAAGAAGTTCGCGCTTGGACCTTCAAACGTGGTATGAAGGCTCCTCAAGCAGCTGGTATTATTCACTCAGACTTTGAAAAAGGCTTTATTCGTGCAGTAACCATGTCATATGAGGATCTAGTGAAATACGGATCTGAAAAGGCTGTAAAAGAAGCTGGACGCTTGCGTGAAGAAGGAAAAGAATATATCGTTCAAGATGGCGATATCATGGAATTCCGCTTTAATGTATAAGAAATTTAATAAATAGTGTCAATTAGGTTGGAAAAAATTCCAACCCTTTTGGCTTTTGAAAGGAAAATAAATGACCAAATTATTTGTAGGCTTGGGAAATCCAGGAGATAAATATTTTGAAACCAAACACAATGTTGGTTTTATGTTGATTGATCAACTAGCGAAGAAACAGAATGTTACTTTTACACACGATAAGATATTTCAAGCTGATCTAGCATCTTTTTTCTTCAATGGAGAAAAAATTTATCTTGTTAAACCAACGACCTTTATGAATGAAAGTGGAAAAGCAGTTCATGCTTTATTGACTTACTATGGTTTGGATATTGAAGATTTACTCATCATTTACGATGATCTTGACATGGAAGTTGGAAAGATTCGTTTAAGAGCAAAAGGCTCAGCAGGTGGTCACAATGGTATCAAGTCTATTATTCAACATATCGGAACTCAGGTCTTTAACCGTGTTAAGATTGGAATCGGAAGACCTAAAAATGGCATGTCAGTTGTTCACCATGTTTTGAGTACCTTTGACAAAGATGATTATATCGGTATTTTACAGTCTATTGACAAGGTTGACGATTCTGTAAATTACTATTTACAAGAGAAAAACTTTGAGAAAACGATGCAGAGGTATAACGGATAAATGGTGACCTTATTAGATTTATTCTCAGAAAATGATCAGATAAAAAAATGGCATCAAAATCTGACAGATAAGAAAAGACAATTAATGTTAGGCTTGTCAACTTCTACAAAAGCTTTAGCAATTGCTAGTAGTTTGAGACAGGAAGATAAGATTGTGTTGTTGACGTCAACTTATGGAGAAGCAGAAGGACTTGTTAGTGATCTTATATCTGTCTTGGGTGAGGAACTTGTCTATCCATTTTTGGTAGATGACTCCCCTATGGTCGAGTTTTTGATGTCTTCACAAGAAAAAATCATTTCACGGGTTGAAGCCTTGCGTTTTTTGACTGATTCATCTAAGAAAGGGATTTTAGTTTGTAATATCGCAGCAAGTCGATTGATTTTACCCTCTCCGACTGGATTTAAAGAAAGCATTATAAAAATTGCAGTTGGTGAAGAATATGATCAACACGCGTTTATCCATCAGTTAAAGGAAAATGGCTATCGAAAAGTTACTCAAGTACAAACTCAGGGCGAATTTAGTCTGCGAGGAGATATTTTAGATATTTTTGAAATATCCCAGTTAGAACCTTACCGAATTGAGTTTTTTGGTGACGAAGTCGATGGTATTAGGTCATTTGAAGTCGAAACACAATTATCGAAAGAAAATCAGACAGAACTTACAATCTTTCCAGCTAGCGACATACTTTTGAGAGAAAAGGATTATCAACGAGGACAGTCAGCTTTAGAAAAACAAATTTCAAAAACGTTATCACCTATTTTAAAATCATACTTAGAAGAAATTCTTTCAAGTTTTCACCAAAAACAAATTCATTCTGATTCACGGAAATTTTTATCTTTGTGTTATGACAAGACATGGACTGTTTTTGACTATATTGAAAAAGTTACCCCAATATTCTTTGATGATTATCAGAAATTGATGAATCAGTATGAAGTCTTTGAAAGGGAGTTAGCACAATACTTTACAGAAGAGTTACAGAACAGTAAAGCATTTTCTGAGATGCAGTATTTTGCTGATACAGAGCAAATCTATAAAAAACAGAGTCCGGTTACCTTGTTCTCTAATCTGCAAAAGGGGTTAGGAAATCTCAAGTTTGACAAAATTTATCAATTTAATCAATATCCTATGCAGGAGTTTTTCAATCAATTTTCTTTTCTAAAAGAAGAAATTGAGAGATACAAAAAAATGGATTATACTATTATCCTGCAGTCTAGCAATTCAATGGGAAGTAAAACATTGGAGGATGTTTTAGAGGAATACCAGATTAAATTGGATTCCAGAGATAAGTCAAGTATCTGTAAAGAATCTGTAAACTTAATCGAGGGCAATCTCAGACATGGTTTTCATTTTGTAGATGAAAAAATTCTGGTGATAACTGAACATGAGATTTTTCAAAAGAAATTGAAACGTCGTTTTCGAAGACAACATGTTTCAAACGCAGAGAGATTAAAAGATTACAATGAACTTGAAAAAGGAGATTACGTTGTTCACCATATCCATGGAATTGGTCAATATCTAGGGATTGAAACAATTGAAATCAAAGGGATTCACCGTGATTATGTTAGTGTTCAATACCAAAACGGGGATCAAATCTCTATCCCAGTGGAACAGATTCATCTACTTTCCAAATACGTTTCAAGTGACGGTAAAGCACCTAAACTCAATAAATTAAATGATGGTCATTTCAAAAAAGCAAAGCAAAAAGCTAAGAACCAGGTAGAGGATATAGCTGACGATTTAATTAAACTTTATTCTGAACGCAGCCAGTTGAAGGGTTTTGCTTTCTCAGCTGATGATGAGGATCAACATGCTTTTGATGATGCTTTCCCTTATATTGAAACGGATGATCAACTTCGTAGTGTTGAGGAAATCAAGAGAGATATGCAGGCTTCTCAGCCAATGGATCGACTTTTAGTTGGGGATGTTGGTTTTGGAAAGACTGAAGTTGCTATGCGTGCAGCCTTTAAGGCAGTCAATGATCACAAACAGGTTGTCGTTCTAGTTCCAACGACGGTTTTAGCGCAACAGCACTATACGAATTTTAAGGAACGATTCCAAAATTTTGCAGTTAATATTGATGTGTTGAGTCGCTTTAGAAGTAAAAAAGAGCAGACTGAAACACTTGAAAAATTGAAAAAGGGTCAAGTTGATATTTTGATTGGAACACATCGTATTTTGTCAAAAGATGTTGTGTTTGCTGATTTGGGCTTAATGATTATTGATGAGGAACAGCGATTTGGTGTCAAGCATAAGGAAACCTTGAAAGAACTGAAAAAACAAGTAGATGTCCTGACCTTGACAGCAACGCCAATTCCTCGTACCCTTCACATGTCTATGCTGGGAATCAGAGATTTGTCTGTTATTGAAACTCCGCCGACTAATCGTTATCCAGTGCAAACCTATGTTTTAGAAAAGAATGATAATGTGATTCGTGATGCTGTCTTGCGTGAAATGGAGCGTGGAGGTCAAGTTTACTATCTTTACAATAAAGTTGACACGATTGACCAGAAGGTTTCCGAATTACAGGAGTTGATTCCAGAGGCTTCGATTGGGTATGTTCATGGGCAAATGAGTGAGATTCAGTTAGAAAATACTCTACTGGATTTCATTGAAGGTCAGTATGATATTTTGGTGACAACTACCATTATTGAGACAGGGGTGGACATTCCAAATGCCAATACTTTATTTATTGAAAATGCGGATCATATGGGCTTGTCAACCTTGTATCAGTTAAGAGGAAGAGTCGGTCGTAGTAATCGTATTGCTTATGCCTATCTCATGTATCGTCCAGAAAAATCAATCAGTGAAGTCTCCGAGAAGAGATTAGAAGCGATTAAAGGATTTACAGAATTGGGTTCTGGATTTAAGATTGCAATGCGAGATCTTTCGATTCGTGGAGCAGGAAATCTTTTAGGAAAATCCCAGTCTGGTTTCATTGATTCTGTTGGTTTTGAATTGTATTCGCAGTTATTGGAGGAAGCTATTGCTAAACGACATGGTAATGGGAACACAAGAACCAAAGGGAATGCTGAGTTGATTTTACAAATTGATGCCTATCTTCCTGATACCTATATTTCTGATCAACGACATAAGATTGAAATTTACAAGAAAATTCGTCAAATTGACAACCGTGCCAACTATGAAGAGTTACAAGAAGAGTTGATGGACCGCTTTGGAGAGTACCCAGACGTGGTAGCCTATCTTTTAGAGATTAGTTTGGTTAAGTCTTATCTTGACAAGGTCTTTGTTCAACGTGTTGAAAGAAAAGATAATAAGATTACAGTACAATTTGAAAAAGTCACTCAGCGATTGTTTTTGGCTCAAGATTATTTTAAAGCTTTATCCGCAACAAACCTAAAAGCAGCCATAGCTGAGAATAAGGGATTAATGGAAGTTGTATTTGATATCCGAAACAAGAAGGACTATGAAATTTTAGAAGATCTGCTCATTTTTGGAGAAAGTTTATTAGAGATAAAAGAATCAAAGGAAGCAATTTCCATTTAACATTTTTCTTCTATAAAAGGGATAAAAATGGTACAATAATAATTTGAGGTAATAAAAATGAGACTAGACAAATATTTAAAAGTATCAAGAATTATCAAGCGTCGTACAGTCGCAAAAGAAGTAGCAGATAAAGGCAGAATCAAGGTAAATGGAATCTTGGCCAAAAGTTCAACGGATTTGAAAGTTAATGATCAAGTTGAAATTCGCTTTGGCAATAAGTTGCTACTTGTCAAAGTACTAGAGATGAAAGATAGTACAAAAAAAGAAGATGCAGCAGGCATGTATGAAATTATCAGTGAAACACGGGTAGAAGAAAATGTCTAAAAATATCGTACAATTGAATAATTCTTTTATTCAAAATGAACACCAACGTCGTCGCTATCTTATGAAGGAACGACAAAAATGTAATCGTTTCATGGGTTGGATTCTCATTTTGATGATTTTATTATTCATTTTACCAACTTATAATCTTGCTCAAAGTTATCACCAATTACTCCAAAGACGTCAACAGTTATCAGACTTACAAACTCAGTATCAAATCTTGAGTGAGGAAAAGGAGAAAGAGACAGCTTTTGCTACAAAGTTGAAAGATGAAGATTACGCTGCTAAATACATGCGTGCAAAATATTATTATTCTAAGAATCGGGAAGCTGTTTATACGATTCCTGACTTGCTCCCAAGGTGATAAAATGGAAAATTTATTAGATGTAATAGAGCAATTTTTGAGTCTATCGGATGAAAAGCTGGAAGAGTTGTCTGATAAAAATCAACTATTGCGTTTACAAGAAGAAAAGGAAAGGAAGAATGCGTAAATTCTTAATTATTTTGTTGTTACCGAGTTTTTTGACCATTTCAAAAGTCGTTAGCACAGAAAAAGAAGTAGTCTATACTTCGAAAGAAATTTATTACCTTTCACAATCTAACTTTGGTATTTATTTTAGAGAAAAATTAAGTTCTCCCATGGTTTATGGAGAGGTTCCTGTTTATGCGAATGAAGATTTAGTAGTGGAATCTGGAAAATTGACTCCCCAAACAAGTTTTCAAATAACCGAGTGGCGCTTAAATAAACAAGGAATTCCGGTATTTAAGCTATCAAATCATCAATTTATAGCTGCGGACAAACGATTTTTATATGATCAATCAGAGATAACTCCAACAATAAAAAAAGTATGGTTAGAATTTGATTTTAAACTGTACAATAGTCCTTATGACTTAAAAGAAGTGAAATCATCCTTATCAGCTTATTCTCAGGTATCAATCGATAAGACCATGTTTGTAGAAGGAAGAGAATTTCTACATATTGATCAGACTGGATGGGTAGCTAAAGAATCAACTTCTGAAGAAGATAATCGGATGAGTAAAGTCCAAGAAATGTTATCGGAAAAATATCAGAAGGATTCATTTTCTATTTATGTTAAGCAACTGACTACTGGAAAAGAAGCTGGTATCAATCAAGATGAAAAGATGTATGCAGCTAGTGTTTTGAAACTCCCTTATCTTTATTATACGCAAGAAAAAATAAATGAGGGTCTTTATCAGTTAGAAACGACTATAAAATACGTATCTGCAGTCAATGATTTTCCAGGTTCTTATAAACCAGAGGGAAGTGGTAGCCTTCCTAAAAAAGAGGATAATAAAGAGTATTCTCTAAAGGATTTAATTACGAAAGTATCAAAAGAATCTGATAATGTAGCTCATAATCTATTGGGATATTACATTTCAAATCAATCTGATGCTACATTTAAATCCAAGATGTCTGCTATTATGGGAGATGATTGGGATTCAAAAGAAAAATTGATTTCTTCTAAGATGGCTGGGAAGGCCATGGAAGCTATTTATAATCAAAATGGATTTGTGCTAGAGTCTTTGACTAAAACAGATTTTGATAATGAGAGAATTGCCAAAGGTGTTTCTGTTAAAGTAGCTCATAAAATTGGAGATGCGGATGAATTTAAGCATGATACTGGTGTTGTCTATGCAGATTCTCCATTTATTCTTTCTATTTTCACTAAAAATTCTGATTATGATACGATTTCTAAGATAGCCAAGGATGTTTATGAGGTTCTAAAATGAGGGAACAAGATTTTTTAAATCATTTTCTCAAGAAGGGATATTTCAAAAAGCATGCTAAGGTGGTGCTAGCTATTTCTGGTGGATTAGATTCTATGTTTCTATTTAAAGTATTGTCTACTTATCAAAAAGAGTTAGAAATTGAACTAATCTTAGCTCATGTTAATCATAAGCAGAGAATTGAATCAGATTGGGAAGAAAAGGAATTAAGGAAGTTAGCTGTTGAAGCTGGACTTCCTATTTATGTCAGCAATTTTTCAGGAGAATTTTCAGAAGCGCGTGCACGAAATTTTCGCTATGATTTTTTTCAAGAGGTCATGAAAAAGACAGGTGTGACAGCCTTAGTCACTGCCCACCATGCAGATGACCAGGTGGAAACGATTTTGATGCGCTTGATTCGAGGAACTCGCTTGCGCTATCTATCAGGAATTAAGGAGAAGCAAGTAGTCGGAGAGATAGAAATCATTCGTCCCTTCTTGCATTTTCAGAAAAAAGACTTTCCACCAATTTTTCACTTTGAAGATACATCAAATAAGGAAAATTATTATTTTCGCAATCGTATTCGAAACTCTTATTTACCAGAATTAGAAAAAGAAAATCCTAGATTTAGAGATGCAATCTTAAGCATCGGCAATGAAATTTTAGATTATGATTTGGCAATAGCTGAATTATCAAAGAATATTGATGTAGAAAATTTAGATCAGCTATTATCTTACTCTGAGTCGACACAAAGAGTTTTACTTCAAACTTATCTGAATCGTTTTCCAGATTTGAATCTCACAAAAGCTCAGTTTGAAGAAGTTAGAAAAATTTTAAAAACAAAAAGCCAGTATCGTCATCCGCTTAAAAATGGTTATGAATTAGTAAAAGAGTATCAACAGTTTCGGATTTGTAAAATCAGTCCTCAGTCTGATGAAAAGGAAGATGAACTTGTGTTACACTATCAAAATCAGGTATCTTACCAAGGTTATTTATTTTCCTTTGGAATTCCATTAGAAGGTGAATCAATTCAACAAATACCTGTTTCACGCGAAACATCCATACACATTCGTCATCGAAAACCAAGAGATTTTTTGATTCAAAATGGGCATAGAAAAAAACTCAGACGTCTATTTATTGATTTGAAAATCCCTATGGAAAAGCGAAAATCAGCTCTGATTATTGAGCAATTTGGTGAAATTGTCTCAATTTTGGGAATTGCAACCAGTAATTTGAGTAAAAACACGAAAAATGATATAATGAACACTGTACTTTATATAGAAAAAATAGATAGGTAAAAAAATGTTAGAAAACGATATTAAAAAAATCCTTGTTTCACACGATGAAATTACAGAAGCTGCTAAAAAATTAGGTGCCCAACTAACTAAAGACTATGCAGGAAAAAATCCGATTTTAATTGGGATTTTAAAAGGATCTATCCCTTTTATGGCTGAATTGGTTAAACATATCGACACACATATTGAAATGGACTTCATGATGGTTTCTAGCTACCATGGTGGAACAGCAAGTAGTGGTGTCATCAATATCAAGCAAGATGTGACTCAAGATATCAAAGGAAGACATGTTCTATTTGTAGAGGATATCATTGATACAGGACAAACTTTGAAGAATTTGCGAGATATGTTTATTGAAAGAGAAGCAGCTTCTGTTAACATTGCAACCTTGTTGGATAAACCAGAGGGGCGTGTTGTAGAAATTGAGGCAGACTATACCTGCTTTACTATTCCAAATGAGTTTGTAGTAGGTTATGGTTTAGACTACAAAGAAAACTATCGTAACCTTCCTTATGTTGGAGTATTGAAAGAAGAAGTATATTCAAATTAGAAAGAACAATTTTTAATGAAAAAACAAAATAATGGTTTAATTAAAAATCCTTTTCTATGGTTATTACTTATTTTTTTCCTAGTCACAGCTTACCAGTATTTTAGTACAGGTAGTGTTGCAGGGAAAAGTGAGCAAATTAATTATACAGAATTGGTAAAAGAAATTACCGATGACAATGTAAAAGAATTGACTTACCAACCAAATGGCAGTGTTATCGAAGTTTCGGGTGTCTATAAAAATCCTAAAACAAGTAAAGAAGAAACAGGTATTCAGTTCTTTTCTCCTTCTGCTACAACAGTAGAGAAATTTTCAAGTATTATTCTTCCTTCAGATACTACAGTATCAGAATTGCAAAAACTTGCTTCTGACCATAAAGCAGAAGTAACTGTTAAGCATGAAAGTTCAAGTGGTATGTGGATTAATATTCTTGTATTCATTGTGCCATTCGGTATTCTATTCTTCTTCCTATTCTCTATGATGGGAAATATGGGAGGAAATAATAGCCGTAACCCAATGAGTTTTGGACGTAGTAAGGCTAAAGCTGCAAATAAAGAAGATATTAAAGTAAGATTTTCAGATGTTGCTGGAGCTGAGGAAGAAAAACAAGAACTAGTTGAAGTTGTTGAATTCTTAAAAGATCCAAAACGATTTACAAAACTTGGAGCCCGTATTCCAGCAGGTGTTCTTTTGGAGGGACCTCCGGGAACAGGTAAAACTTTGCTTGCTAAGGCAGTCGCCGGAGAAGCAGGTGTTCCATTCTTTAGTATCTCAGGTTCTGACTTTGTAGAAATGTTTGTCGGAGTTGGAGCTAGTCGTGTTCGTTCTCTTTTTGAAGATGCCAAAAAAGCAGCACCAGCTATCATCTTTATTGATGAAATTGATGCTGTTGGCCGTCAACGTGGAGTTGGTCTCGGCGGAGGTAATGACGAACGTGAACAAACCTTGAACCAACTCTTGATTGAGATGGATGGTTTTGAGGGAAATGAAGGAATTATCGTCATCGCTGCTACAAACCGTTCAGATGTACTTGATCCTGCCCTTCTGCGTCCAGGTCGTTTTGATAGAAAAGTATTGGTTGGTCGTCCTGATGTTAAGGGCCGCGAAGCAATCTTGAAAGTTCACGCTAAGAACAAGCCTTTAGCAGAAGATGTTGATTTGAAATTAGTGGCTCAACAAACCCCAGGTTTTGTTGGTGCTGATTTAGAGAATGTATTGAATGAAGCGGCTCTAGTTGCTGCTCGTCGCAATAAATCGATAATTGATGCTTCAGATATTGATGAAGCAGAAGATAGAGTTATTGCTGGTCCTTCTAAGAAAGATAAGACAGTTTCACAAAAAGAACGTGAATTGGTTGCCTACCATGAGGCTGGACATACCATTGTTGGCCTAGTCTTATCGAATGCCCGTGTTGTTCATAAGGTTACAATTGTACCAAGAGGTCGTGCAGGTGGTTACATGATTGCACTTCCTAAGGAAGATCAAATGCTTCTATCTAAAGAAGATATGAAAGAGCAATTGGCTGGCTTAATGGGTGGACGTGTAGCCGAAGAAATTATCTTTAATGTCCAAACTACAGGAGCTTCAAACGACTTTGAACAGGCGACACAAATGGCGCGTGCAATGGTTACAGAGTACGGTATGAGTGAAAAACTTGGTCCAGTTCAATATGAAGGAAATCATGCTATGTTTGGTGCACAAAGCCCTCAAAAATCAATTTCAGAACAAACAGCTTATGAAATTGACGAAGAGATTCGTTCATTATTGAATGAGGCACGAAATAAAGCTGCTGAAATTATTCAGTCAAATCGTGAAACTCACAAGTTGATTGCAGAAGCACTATTGAAATACGAAACATTGGATAGTACACAAATTAAATCTCTTTATGAAACAGGAAAGATGCCTGAAACAGTAGAAGAGGAATCTCATGCACTATCTTATGATGAAGTAAAGTCAAAAATGAATGACGAAAAATAACCCCAAGAGAGGCGTGTCCTCTCTTTTTTGTGCAGTTGAGACGGTGTAGGGAACAGAACGGAGAAAAGAACCGAATTAGCTTTTTTATTTGTTAAACTGTATCTAGAAAGGGGAACATAATGCTTAAAGAATTGTATGAAAAAGTCCAAGGGATTGTATATAAGTGTAGAAATGAATATTACTTGCATTTATGGGAGTTATCTGATTGGGACCAAGAGGGGATGATTTGCTTACATGAATTGATTAGTAGAGAAGAAGGAATAATAGAAGATATTCCTCGTTTAAGGAGATATTTTAAGACTAAGTTCCGGAATCGAATTCTAGACTATATCCGTAAGCAAGAAAGTCAAAAACGAAGATATGATAAAGAACCCTATGAAGAAGTAGGTGAGCTTAGTCATCGTATCAGTGAGGGAGGTCTGTGTCTAGATGATTATTATCTCTTTCATGAGACACTAAGAGATTATAGAAGCAAACAAAGTAAAGACAAACAAGAAGAGTTAGAACGCGTCTTAAGAAATGAACGCTTCCGAGGTCGTCAAAGAGTCCTAAGAGACTTACGTATTGTGTTTAAAGAGTTTGATATCCGTACTCAATAGGAAGTCATACAAAAAAACATAAAAAGATAAAAAAGTAGTTGACAAAGTTAGAAAAGCCTGTATAATAGTAAGAGTTGAAAACAACTCTGGTCCGTTGGTCAAGGGGTTAAGACACCGCCTTTTCACGGCGGTAACACGGGTTCGAATCCCGTACGGACTATAGTATGTTGTGGTTGGAACACTTGATGAAAAAAAGTTAAAAAAGTTTCAAAAAAGTGTTGACAAGAAAAAGCAGCTGTGATATACTAATATAGTTGTCGCTTGAGAGAAGCGAGTGACAAAGACCTTTGAAAACTGAACAAGACGAACCAATGTGCAGGGCACTACAACTAAGGTTGTAGTACTGAACAATGAAAAAAACAATAAATCTGTCAGTGACAGAAATGAGTGAGAACTCAAACTTTTAATGAGAGTTTGATCCTGGCTCAGGACGA
>NZ_RJOH01000024.1:0-23234 GCF_003942995.1 Streptococcus mitis
CTGTATTTAAAATATTATTTCTTAAAGAAAACATTCAAAAATACAAAAATTTTACAAGGACATAAGATTAACTACAAATATAAATCTTCTACTTATTTTATCATAAAATCAGGGTCTCTAACATCTAAAAAAATGAAACTCTATTTAAAATCTATCCAATTTAGTTCAAAAAAATCAGAAGTTATCATCATAGGCAGTCAGATTGATTATGATGAGCTTTACCGAAACCACTATAGTGTGTTTGGTGTTATAGACATAACTAATAATAAATCATTAAAATATATTAAAGAAAAAATTCATTTTTACTTGGAAGAGCTCTATGAATTTAAGAAGGATAAGAGTGATTAAGTCTATGAAATAAAGTTTCAAGTCTTATAACTTTATATCCGTAATCACCTATCCATTAATTTTGATTTCTTCCTCCATATGCTAGAGTTTGATATCAAATTTTAGTGTCATCTTAAAGTAGTCATATTTTGTCAGTCTTCTTTTTTCTGAATTATTGAAATTGATTAGAACCTCTACTATTTTATTGATATGAGCTAGTTTATTATGTGACTTTCAGTCACATAATAGAAAAAGTTGGAGCTCAGTACTCCAACTTTTTCTATTAAAATGTTTGGCGTTTTGCTTTACGCTCTGCACGACCACGTGCGCGATTTTCAGCGCGCTTGGTCTTGCGGCGTTTTTCATCAACCGCCCATTGAATTTTCTTCTTATAACCTGGTTTGACTTTTTTCTTTTTCTTTTTAACCAAACCAATCATTTCGATATCAAGTTTATCTTGTTTTTTCTCACGGTTGGCACGACGATCACGGTCATAGGTATCTTGAAATTCGCCGTCTTTGACCATCTTGGGAGTAAACTTAATTCCCAATTTCTCCAACTCACGGATATCCGAGTCATCACTTGGCTGGTAAAGGGTAATAGCTGTACCTGGTAGGCCATTGCGTCCAGTACGACCAACACGGTGCACAAAGAAAGATAAATCTTGCGGAATGGCATCATTGATAACATGGCTGACACCTTCAATATCAATTCCACGCGCGGCCAAATCCGTTGCGACAATGTACTCAAAATCTAGATTTTTCACCTGGTTCATGATACGTTTGCGCTCACGAGGGGCAATATCCCCATGGATTTTTGCCACCTTCAAGCCTTGAGCAGTCAGATATGAATGCAATTCATCAGCACGCGTTTTAGTGTTAACAAAAATCATTGCCAAATACGGTTGCATCAACTGAGTCAACTGGTAAATTTGAGCATTCTTATCTCGGCCCTTGGTCGAAATCAACCAATTATCAATGGTATCAGAAATGACCGTTTTGGTCTTGATTTTCTCCATGACAGGATTTGATAAGTATTTTTTCAAGAATGGTTGCAACTTTTGTGGGATAGTCGCTGAGAAGACCATGAATTGCAGATCTTTTGGAAGGCTTCCAGCAATCTTATCAACAGTTTCTAAGAATCCCATATCCAAGGTCATATCTGCCTCATCAACTACAAAGGTCTTAGCTTTATGAATAGCTAAATCACCAGATTTAACCAAGTCATAGATACGGCCAGGCGTTCCGATAACAATATGAGGCTGGTTACTTGCCAATTTGTCAATCTGGCGAGCCTTATCTGTCCCTCCCACATAATTAACCACACGAACTTCTACTTCTGAGTGAGTAGCAATCTGACGGGCTGCTTGGTAAATTTGAGTAGCTAATTCACGGCTCGGTGCAGTAATGACTGCTTGAACACTATCGCTGGCTTCATCTAATTGCTGGAAAATCGGTAATAGGAAAGTGTGAGTCTTACCCGAACCTGTTTTTGATTCACCGACTAGGTCACGACCTGCCAAAACAATCGGAATCAACTTGTCTTGCACCTCTGTCGGAGTTGTAAATTTCAACTCCTCCAAGGCTTCACTAATATATTTTTTAAATTGAAATTTCGTAAATGACATAATATCCTCGATTCTATCTATCCTATCAATTATACCATATTTTATTCCATTTCAGTAGTCTCACTCATAGAGCTTACTTTCAGTAGTTTATCTAATCAAAAAAAGGCTGGAATTTGTGAATCCCAACCTCTTTTTAGTCCTTATTTCCAGTTTAAAATAGCATTCAAGCCATAGTGATCACTGACTTGCGGACTCTTGTTACCATCAAATACGACATGTAAATTTTCCACCGCTAACTCTTTGGTAGTAAAAACATAGTCGATTCGAAGGGGTTCTGTGTTCCCCTTCCAGCCATCAATTTCTGGTGGAACAGTATAGCTACCACTTTTCTCTTGAGCAACTTCAAATGCGTCTTGTAAGCCTAATGGACTAGCTAAAATAGCTTGGTATCCTTCCTGACCAGCTGGGTTGTTGAAATCTCCAGCCATCAAAAGTGGCTTGTTCAATTCTTTCAAGACAGCCTCAAATCGCGCCCATTCTTCTTGGAAACCTTTATCCCACCAAGAAAGGTGGACACTGGCAACTGCAAGGTCCTTGCCATCGACTACAGTTTCAGCCAGGGCGACACGGCGAGTATGATAGTCTGTTGGATCATCCACATCTGAAACCAAAATTTCTCTTGCTTCAATAGGTGTTTTAGACAAGATAGCCACACCTTCATGGTAGCGGTCATAACCAATATGGTTATAGGCCCAAGTCCAGTAGTAATCTTTCCCTTGCTCTGACAACTTTTCAACCAAAAGTCTAACATAATGGTCTTGGTGAATAGGCTCAGCTGCTGGCAAAGCTTGATAAAGGTCATTAACCTCCACCACTGGCGAAGTGATCTCCTGATTGATTTCTTGGAAACAAATCAAATCATAGTCTTTTTCAAGAATATCCTCAAGCAAAATCTGGAATTTTTCCTCTGCTTCTTTCTCCATCCAACTGTGAGTATTGAGTGTTAAAAATTTCATTCTTTTCTCCCAAAATAAGAGGTTGGAATACAGCTTCCAACCTCAAGTATATTACAATTCTACTTTAGCAACTGCTGTTTTAGCTGCAAGAGAACCTGTTTTTTCTAATTTAACTGATTTAATAGCTTCAGCATTTGTGAAGACAACCACTGTAGAAGTTTCACGACCTGCTGCACGGATAGCATCCAAGTCAGCTGTGACAAGAAGATCACCTGCTGCAACTTTTTGTCCTTCAGCAACATGAACTGTAAATGGTTTTCCTTCGAGACTTACTGTGTCCAAACCAATGTGAACAAGTACTTCAAGGCCTGCTTCAGTCACAAGACCAAGAGCATGTTTTGTAGGGAAGATACTTGATACAGTACCTGAAACTGGAGATACAATGTTTCCATTTGCAGGTTCTACAGCAAATCCGTCACCCATCATTTTTTGAGCAAATACTGGATCTTTTACTTGTTCCAAGGCAACAACTTGACCGTCTGCTACTGAGTAAACTTCCTCTGTTACACCTTTGTAGTGTACAGTGTTTTGTTGCGCTTCTGTCATTTGACTTGGAAGAGTTTCAGGAATGATTTCACCTGAATCAAGGATATCTTGGATATCAGATTTCAATACGTCAGCTTTTGGACCGTAGATAGCTTGAACCCCTTGTCCTTTCATGACAAGACCCATAGCTCCTTCTGCTTTCCATTGTTCTGCATTTCCTACTTTATCTGCATCTTTAACAGTTACACGAAGACGAGTCATACATGCGTCAACATCAACGATGTTTGCACGTCCACCAAGAAGGTTGATAATGTTTACAGCTTGAGAGCCTGCTGCAACTTTCACTTCGCTGCTAGATTCTTCTGAACCTTCAGCAGTTTCGTAGTTTCCGTTACGCCCTGGAGTTGCGTAGTTGAATTTTTGAATCATGAAGTTTGCGATAAAGTACATGATTACAGCAAAGAGAACAGTTACCCAGATAAAGTTAACGATATCCATACCAATACCAGCATTAATTGCTAGTGGTGTACGAGTCAAGAATTCAATTGAACCGAATGAGTGGACACGTAGGTTTACTACGTCAGCCATAGCGAAGGCAGCACCTTGAACAAGTGAGTAAACAAGATACATAGGTGTTGCTACAAACATGAACATGTATTCGATTGGTTCAGTAACCCCTGTCAAGAATGTTGCAAGAGCTGTCGCAATCATCATACCTTTATATTGATGTTTCTTATCAGCATCGACATTACGGTAGATAGCAACGATCACACCCATCAAGATACCGAATGAACCGATCATTTGTCCAACTTTGAAACGAGCTGGGTGAACAGTATCTAACAATTGTTGGTAGTGACTTGCATCTGTACCTTTAAGGTTAACAAGGTCTGTTACCCATGCAAGCCAAAGTGGATCTTGACCAAATACTTGGCTACCTTTTGCTGCACCAGTTAAGACTTCATAAGTACCACCAAGAGCTGTGTAGTTCATTGGGATAGTCAACATGTGGTGAAGACCAAATGGCAAGAGCAAGCGTTCCAATGTACCATACAAGAATGGTGCAAGGATTGGAGCAGTTTCTTGTGAGTTAGCAATCCAGATACCAAAGCTATTGATACCAGTTTGCACAAGTGGCCAGAAAGCTGAAAGTACGATTGCAGCAATTACTGAACGAAGAATAACTACAAACGGTACAAAACGTTTTCCGTTAAAGAATGAAAGTGCATCAGGAAGCTTACGGAAGTTGTAGTATTTGTTGTAAGCAGTTGCTCCAATAAAACCAGAAATAATCCCTACGAAGACACCCATGTTAAGTGCTGGAGCTTCCATAACACTAATGAAGTAATCAGCAACTTTGATTGATCCACCAAAGAGAGTTGTTACCATAGCTTCTGGATTTTTCAACATATCTCCTGATACGCCAAAGATTGTACCAGTGATACGATTGATTAGGACAAAGGCAAGACCTGCCGCAAACGCACCACCAGCGCGTTCCTTAGCCCAGCTTCCTCCAATAGCGAGGGCAAACAAGATATGAAGGTTAACGATGACTCCCCAACCGATTTGCTCTAGTACACCACCAGTAGTAACGAGTGGGGCAAAGTTAGGGTTGATCATCACAAGTGACTTACCGATTGAAATCATCAAACCAGCAGCCGGCATAACCGCGATAACCACCATCAAAGCCTTACCGAATTTTTGCCAAAACTCGAAAGACAAGACATTTTTGAATGTATCTTTCATCATTCAAATCTCCTTTATTTTTATTTAGGCAAACGTTTTACGAAAACGTTTGCACTTTCTATAATTCAATTATACCACTTTAATTTTTTTTGTAAAGGCTTTTATAAAAAAAAGTAGACTTTTTTCTAAAATTTTTGTAGTAAAAAAGGAGATATTAAAATCTCCTCAAATATACTTCTATTTTATTTTAGATTTTCAGGAATCTGCGCATTGAAATTCCTGATCCGATTGAACCGATAAAAATTCCAATCACAAATAATAAGGCAATCATCAGTGGACTGAATACTTCTGGTGATATCATTGAAAGGTTTTGGCCGACTAATGACTTATTAACCGATTGGTAAACCATTTTATAGACAATAAATACCAGAACTGATGGAAGTGTTGCTCCAAGCAAACCGATGAAGGCACCTTCAAGCAAGAAAGGTCCGCGGATATAGCCGTTCTTAGCACCTACTAAACGCATGATTTGAATTTCACGGCTTCGTGAAATGATGGTGATACGTATAGTATTAGAAATCAAGAACACCGCAATGAAAATCAATAATCCAGCGATAACTAGTCCCCAGACACGAATAAATGAAGCTAGCTTAAACAAGCGTTCTGTATTAGCACCACCATCTTGAACTTCTGATACACCTTCGATTTTTTTAGCCTCTTCTGCTACTGTCTTTACATCACTTGGTGTATTTGTATCAACGATATATGCATCATAGAGAGGATTGGCATCTCCTTCAAAGATTTTCCAGTTATCCCCCATTGTTTCTGTCAACTTTTCATATTGTTCTTCTTTACTTGAAAACGTAACACTTTTAACGGTTGACATGCCTTTCAAAGCATCATATACCTTATGGTAGTCGTTATTTGTAACAGTTTGACCTTCTTTTTCAATGGTCTCACTATTATCAGCTACGTCCTTACGAATGTATACCATTACTCGAACATTATTTTCAATATCTGTAGCTAGTTTAGCCGTATTAAAGATAACAGATGCAAATATTGCAACCAAGGTCAAAGTAATCATAACTGAACTGACAGCAGCTACTGTCATCCAGCCATTTCGTTTCAAACTTTTTAATGATTCAAATAAATGACGAAAAAATCTACTAATCATCGTATCCATATTCTCCTTTAGCTTCGTCACGAACGACACGGCCATTTTCAATGGCAATGACACGGTGGCGCAAGGTATTTACAATCTGACTGTTGTGGGTAGCCATCAAGACAGTTGTACCTTGGAGATTGATGCGTTCCAGCAAGTTCATAATTTCCCATGAATTATCTGGGTCCAAGTTTCCTGTTGGTTCGTCCGCAATCAATACTTTGGGATTATTTACAATAGCACGCGCTATCGCAATACGCTGTTGTTCTCCCCCTGAAAGTTCATTTGGGAAAGAACGAACCTTATGCTTCAATCCAACCAAGTCTAAAACTTCCATAACACGTTTTTTGATATTACGGCGACTTTCTCCAATTACCTCCATTGCATAGGCAATATTTTCATAAACGGTTTTCTTTGGTAACAGTTTATAATCTTGGAAGACAACCCCAACACTACGACGTAGGAGAGGGACATCTTTCTTTTTTATTTTAACTAGATTAAAACCAGCAACAGATAAGCTTCCTTTTTCGATTTTTACTTCGCGATACAAAGAACGAATAAAGGTTGATTTCCCAGCTCCTGACGGACCTACGATATAGGCAAATTCTCCTGGTTGAATGCTGACCGAAACACCACGTAGGGCAGTCGTTCCGTTGTCGTATTTTTTGACGACATCTCTCATTTCAATGATTGACATGTGAGTTCCTTTCTATCTTAGCTGATTCGCCACTTGAGATAAGCGTCGATAAAACCATCTAGGTCTCCATCCATAACCTTATCTACCTGCGCAACTTCAAAACTAGTTCGATGGTCTTTTACCATAGTATAAGGTGTGAAGACATAAGAACGGATTTGGCTTCCCCATGTGATTTCTTTTTTCTCACCCTTGAGGGAATCTACCTCCGCAGCTTTCTTTTCTTGCTCCATTTGATAGAGCTTAGCCTGCAACATCTTCATGGCACGATCTCTATTTCCATACTGGGTACGATCGACCGTTGACTGGACAACAGTCCCAGTAGGAATGTGGGTCAAACGCACACCTGTTGAAACCTTATTGACGTTTTGTCCACCAGCACCTCCTGAACGGAAGGTGTCCATCTTGATATCATCTTCACGGATTTCCACTTCAATGGTATCATCCAATTCTGGCATTACTTCTACAGATGTGAAAGAGGTATGGCGACGTTTAGCAGAGTCAAATGGTGAAATTCGCACCAAACGGTGTACACCCATTTCTGACTTGAGAAGACCATAGGCATTGGGTCCTTCAAATGATAGGGTTACTGACTTGATACCAGCTTCGTCTCCTGCTTGGTAATCCAATACTTCCACTTTAAAGCCTTTAGCATTTCCATAGCGAGTATACATACGAAGCAACATATCACCCCAGTCCTGAGCCTCAGTACCACCGGATCCTGGATGGATTTCCAAAATCGCATTATTATGGTCATAAGGTTCTGACAAGAGCAAGGTCATCTCGTAACTGGTCATCATCTTATCAAGTTCGGATAACTGCGTTACCAATTCTTCATGAACCGACTCATCTTCAGCTAAAAAGTCTAATAAAATTTCGACTTCATCCTGCAACTCTTCCATTTTGTGGAAGGTGTTGTAGGTGTTTTTTAATTCATTTAATTCTTGCGACGTTTTTTGGGCCGCGATATTATCGTTCCAAAAATCAGGTTGTGTCATCTTGTTTTCCAAGATGGCAATCTCTTCCTCTAAACCTTCGAGGTCAAAGAGACCCCCTGAAAGAAGCTAATTTTTCACGATTTGCGTCAATTTTCTGACGAATTACTGAAATGTCCATAAATACTCCTTTTTTACATCATTTCATTATAGCATATTTTATCATTTCTTTCCATCTTTTGCTCTAATCCCTTATTACACGTAAAAAGAAGCCTTTCGGCTTCCCTTCTTACAAGACTTTTGCTGAAGTACGAGTAATCTCTTCTACTTGAATATTCTCTGATTCAAATTTTTCTTTCAAGGCTGGTAAATCAATTGATCCTTCGATTTGAACTTCGATAATGACCTTACCATCTTTACGCGGAATATTTACTGTATGGGAGATATTCAAATTTTCTTCTACAATCAAAGAAACAATCTTTCCAAGAACACCTACCTTGTTTTCCGTAACAAAGCGCACACGAATTCCTTCTTCACCATAACCAGCAATTTCAAGAAAGGCTTGGAAAACGTCACGGTCCGTAATAACCCCGTATACTTGATGATTATCTACGACAGGAAGAATACCAATCTTGTTTTTCAACATCAAATAAGTTGCATCCTCCAGACTCGCATAGCCTGAAACAGTGACAACATCGCGAATCATCACATCTTTTACTTTTGTCTTATTTAGAAGATAATTCATCTCATAGATAGAAAGACTGGTTGCTTTTGATGGACTAGCTTGAGCAATGGTTCCTTCAGTTACCAAACCAACCAATTGATCATTTTCGATAACAGGCAAGCGGTGCAACCCTTGCTCTCTCATCAAATCTGCTGCATGAGATACTGTTGTATCTGGACTAATATACACTACCTTGCGGGTCATAAAATCTTTAACTGCCATGAGACTTCTCCTTTTCTATTCTTATCCCTATTATACAATCTTTTTGTAAATCTATCAAACGCTTACATTTCTTTTTCAAAATTCAGAAAAGTATGAATAAGCTAGCAAAAAGAGCTCTAAAATCGAGCTCTGTGAATGAAGGTAAGAAACGTTTCATTCGATTTTTTCAATTATTAGAAATTAACCTTTTAATGTAGATGAAGATTGCTTTGCAATCTTCATCTGCCGACTAAAACAATCCACTGGATTTGATAATTGCTTCGCAATCTTCATCCGCCGACTAAAAAGGTCCCCCGGACCTTTTTAGCCACCTAGATATGCTTTTCTGACTTCTTCTGATGAAGCGAGTTCTTTTCCTGTTCCTGATAGAACGATTTTTCCTGTTTCCAGTACATAACCTCGGTCAGAGATTGCGAGTGCTTTATTGGCATTTTGTTCAATCAAGAGGACGGTCGTTCCTTGTTTCTGAATGTCTTGAATGATATCAAAAATCTCTTGGATAAAGATTGGGGCAAGTCCCATTGAGGGTTCATCTAAAAGAAGAAGTTTTGGTGTTGACATGAGGGCGCGTCCCATGGCAAGCATTTGTTGTTCCCCCCCTGAAAGAGTGGCTGCATCTTGGTTCTTCCGTTCTTCAAGACGTGGGAACCGTGAGAAAACTTTCTTCAAGTTAGCTTGATTTTCTTCACGATTTTTCTTTAAGAAAGCTCCCATTTCTAGATTTTCCATAACAGTCAAGCCAGGAAAGACGTGGCGTCCTTCTGGAACTTGTGAAAGACCACCTGCCACGATTTTCTGAGCCGGCATTTTTTGGATTTCTTGACCTAAAAATTCAATCTTTCCAGAACTTGGTCTAACCAAACCAGACAAGGTACGGAGAATGGTTGTCTTACCTGCACCATTGGCACCGATAAGGGAAACTACCTCTCCTTCATTCACTTCAAAGCTTACATCACGGACTGCTTGGATCATACCGTAATGCACAGAAAGATTATCAACTTTTAACATAGACATTAGGCTTCACCTCCTAGATAAGCTTCGATAACGCGTTTATTGGTCTTAATTTCGTCAGGAGTTCCTTGTGCAATCAAACGGCCATACTCAAGTACGTAGATACGTTCTGTTACTTCCATGACCAGATTCATATCGTGTTCAATCAGCATGATAGTAATCTTAAATTCATCTTTGATACGACGAATTAACTCAGTCAATTCGGCTGTTTCCTGTGGGTTCATACCTGCTGCTGGTTCATCTAAAAAGAGAATTTTAGGTTCCGTAGCGAGAGCACGAACAATTTCTAAACGACGTTGTTGTCCGTAGGCAAGATTTTTAGCAAGAGTTTCTGCATCACCATCTAAATCAAAGATTTTCAACAATTCCAAAGCCTTAGCCTTTAATTCTTTTTCACTCTTGTAAAAAGCTGGTAGGCGTAAGAAACTAGCAAAAACATGTTGTTTGTGATGGTTGCCAAAAGCAATCAAAACATTGTCCAAAACTGTTAAATCTTTAAAGAGACGGATATTTTGGAATGTACGTCCAAGTCCCAAAGAAGCAATCTTATAAGGTGACTTCCCATTTAAAAGGTGACCATCAAGGGTAACTGTTCCCTCACTTGGTTCATAAACACCCGTCAAGAGGTTGAAAAGAGTGGTTTTCCCAGCTCCGTTTGGACCGATTAGTCCAACCAATTCCCCTTCGTTCAATTCAAGAGTCACATCTCCAACAGCTGTTAGACCGCCAAAATGTTTGGTTAACTGTTTTACTTCAAGTAATGCCATTAGTTTTGTTCCTCCTTCTTAGATTTTTTAAAGAAACGTGATAGGCTCAATTCCCATGTCCCAAGTAGTCCACCTGGTCTGAAAATCATTACCAATACCAAGGCTAAAGCATAAATAATCATACGCACGCTAGCAACATCTTGGAGAAGCATATTCAAAATTCCAAGGACAATAGCTGAAACGATTGCACCTGTAATGGAACCAAGTCCACCAAATACAACAATAATCAAAACATTGATTGAGTTAATGAAAGTGTAATCTTTCGGTACAACTGAACCGATAAATCCTGCCTGAAGTGACCCAGCAATACTTGCAGTAATGGCACCAAAGACAAAGGCGATGATTTTAATCTTAGTCGTATTAACCCCAACTGACTCAGCAGCAATTTCATCCTCACGAACAGAGAGCGTTGAACGACCAATTGGACTACGCAAGAAGTTCAAGGTTGCAATGGTTGTAATCACGACAAAGAAGTAAACCATTTGCCAAGTTGTAAAGTTAGGAATTCCCAAGATACCTGCCGCACCATTTGTAAGACTTCCACCATTGATGATAAAGATACGGATAATTTCAGATACCCCGAGAGTTGCTACCGCAAGATAGTCCCCCTTCAAGCGCAAGGTTGGAATTCCGACAAGCAAGGCAACTGCTCCTGAAAGCAAAGCACCTACAATCATAGCTCCAAAGAAGGCACCGTAGGTTGGTGATTTAGATCCAATAATAGCAGCGGCATAAGCACCAATCGCCATGAAACCAGCATGCCCAAGTGAAAATTGTCCTGAAAAACCAACGATTAAGTTAAGACCAACTGCCAGAATAATATTAATTCCAATTTGTTGTAAAATCTGTACATAGAATAGGTTGAGTACTCCAACTGAAACCAGTACACTAATCAAGCCATAACCAGCTAACAAAAGGAGTAACCATAGAATATTAACTTTTAAATTTTCTTTCATCGTTTACACCTTCTCTTTCACATTTTTACCAAGGATACCAGCTGGGCGGACAATCAAGATCAACAACAAGATTCCATAAACAATGGCATCACGGAAGTCTGACATTCCAAAGGCTGTCGCAAAGGTTTCCAATAGACCAATCACAAAGCCACCAAGAGCCGCACCAGGAATAATCCCGATACCACCAAGTACTGCGGCAACGAAAGACTTAAGACCTGGAGTAACCCCCATCAAAGGTTCAAGAGAGTTATAATAGAGGGCAATCAGAACACCAGCCGCACCCGCAAGAGCTGAACCCAAAGCGAAGGTAAAGCTGATAGTACGATTTACATTGATCCCCATCAATTGCGCTGCATCGCTATCTACAGATACAGCACGCATGGCTTTCCCCATCTTTGTTTTTTGGACAATGACTTGTAACAAAATCATCAAAATCAAGGAAATGGCCAAGATCATTAACTGCACATTTGTTAAGCTGATTGGTCCCAAATCATAGCGAACTGTTTGAATCGCTTGAGGGAAGGCACGGGTATTGGCACCAACCAGATAGACCATCCCATACTCCAATAGGAAAGAAACCCCAATAGCCGTAATCAAAACAGCAATACGAGTAGAGTGACGCAAAGGTCGGTAAGCAAGGAACTCAATCACGACACCAAGAATGGCTGTCGCTAGCATAGCTACAATTAGCGCTACAAAGAAATTCATTTGGAAAGAATTAATCAAGAAATAACCGATAAAGGCTCCCATCATATAAATATCACCGTGGGCGAAGTTGATGAGCTTGATAATTCCGTAAACCATGGTATATCCTAGGGCTAACAGCGCATAAACACTACCTAGAATCAAACCATTTACTAGTTGTTGGAGCATAAGATTCACTCTTTCTATTTATAATTTCGAGGGTTTTCCCTCACTTTTTATAAGTTCTTATACTCAATAAAAATCAAAGAGCAAACTAGGAAACTAGCCACAGGCTGTACTTGAGTACGGCAAGGCGACGTTGACGCAGTTTGAATTTGATTTTTGAAGAGTATTAAACATCGAAACAGGGAGTGAGTCAAAGGCTCATTCCCTATTTCAACATTTTTCTATTATGGTTTTACAACTTCTGCTGCTTCAACCTTACCATTGTTCATGGTCATCATGTAAGCAGTTTTGACTGTGTTGTGGTCTGCATCAAAGCTTGTTTGACCAGTTACACCTTCAAAATCTTTTGTTTTAGCAAGGTTATCCTTGATTTCACCAGAGTTCTTAGCACCTTTTGCTGCATTTGCTACAAGGTGAACTGAGTCATAAGCCAAGGCTGCAAATGTTGAAGGCTCTTCGTTGTACTTAGCACGGTAAGCGTCAAGGAAGGCTTTTGCTTTAGCTGAAACTTCTACAGTAGTTGAGAAGCCTGAGATAAAGTAGATGTTTGATGCTTTTTCAGCAGTTGCTTGTTGTACAAACTCTTCACCGTTGAATCCATCACCACCAACGATTGGTTTGTCAATTCCCATACCACGCGCTTGGTTTACAATTTTACCAGCTTCAGTATAGTAACCAGGAACAACGATAGCATCAAAGTCTTTCCCTTTCATTTTTGTAAGGGCTGCTTGGAAGTCTGTGTCACCTGCTACGAAAGTTTCATCTGCAACGATTTCACCCTTGTATGATTCACGGAAAGCTTTGGCAATACCTTTAGCATAGTCGCTGGCATTGTCAGTGTAAAGAACAACTTTCTTAGCTTGCAATTTATCAGAAACATAGTTTGAGATAATTTTTCCTTGGAAGCTATCTTGGAAAGTTCCAATAAAGAGGTAATCTTGACCTTTAGTCAATCCATCTTGAGTCGCACTTGGTGAAATCAATGGAACACCAGCTTTTGTAGCGTTCGCTACCGCAGCTGCAGTTGCACCAGATGTCGCAGGTCCTACGATTGCTGATACTTTAGATTGAGTTACAAGGTTAGTTGTTACTGAAGCCGCCTCAGCTGTTTCAGACTTGTTATCTTTATCAACTACTTCGATTTGTTTTCCATCGATACCACCTGCGGCATTGATTTCATCAACAGCAAGTTGGGCACCTTTTTGTTCAGATGTTCCGTAGGCTGCTACGGCACCAGTTTCCTCGAAGTTAAATCCGATTTTGATTGTCTTTTCATCTACTGAGTTACCAGCAGTGTTTGACGCTCCAGACTTCACTTCTCCACAGGCTGCAAGAAGTGCTACACTTGCAAGCGCCACAAACGATAGGGCAAATTTTTTCTTCATCTTTTTTGTCTCCTTATTTCTTAAATAAATAGCATGTTAAGAATATACCGAATTATCAGAAAATTGTCAACACTTTTCTTGATTTTTTTCAATGATAACGTTTTCCTCTCGATAAAGATTGCCCACAAAGGGTGTTTCCAGCTCTTGGATATGACAAACTCTGACTTTTTTTATAAATTTTTCCTTGCTCAAGCGCCCGACCAATTGCTCCACTTCTTGAGTTGGAACATAAAGCTGTAAGTAACGATGTTTCTTGGAATGATAGGTAATATCTCCATAATCCTGCAGTTTTTTGGCATCACGATTATAGTAAAGATAGATAATCAAGCCAGATCGATTGACTTTTTCAAACATGGTAAATCCTCTTTCTAAGAAATCTCTCCCTATTATACCAAAAAAAGCAAACCCAGTCGAGTTTGCCTTCTTTGATCATTAATTCAATGAATTGTTGGCCATGATTTCATCAACAAAGCCATATTCAAGTGTTTCTTGGGCACTCATCCAGTTATCACGTTCTGCATCTGCATGGACTTTTTCGATTGACTGACCTGAATTTTCAGCCAAGATTTTTTCCAAGATGTTACGAGTTTTGAGCAAGTGTTCTGCAGCAATCGCCATATCGGTTTGTTGAGTACCACCACCTGTACCACCCATTGGTTGATGGATCATGTATTCAGCATTTGGAAGCATGAAACGTTTGCCTTTTGCTCCACTTGATGCAATGACCGTCCCCATAGATGCGGCCATTCCCATAACGATGGTTTGGACATCTGCCTTAATAAAGTTCATGGTATCAACGATTGCCAAACCAGCTGAAACGGAACCACCAGGTGTATTGACATAAAGGTAAATATCTTTTGTACTATCTTGGGCATCCAAGAAAAGCAACTGAGCAATAACAGAGTTAGCCATGTTGTCTTCAACTGGACCTGTCAGCATAATGATGCGGTCTTTAAGAAGACGTGAGTAAATATCGTAGGAACGTTCTCCACGGCTTGTTTGTTCAATAACTACAGGAATCATTCAATTCTCCTTTTGAGTTTTAATTTTGTTGGTCAAATGACTGAAGATAAGACTATTATAATATCTTGGTCAAAAAAGGTCAAATTTTTGCTCTGTTTTCATCAGACAGAAACAAAAATTCAACCTCCTTTCACGACTGGAAATTCTTTTCCAATTCATTCTTCTTTTCGATTTTATTTCGTACCGAACAGGCGGTCCCCAGCATCTCCAAGACCTGGAACGATATAACCGTGTTCGTTCAAGCGTTCATCCAAGGCTGCTGTAAAGATTTCTACATCTGGATGAGCTTCTTGAAGGGCTTTTACACCTTCTGGAGCAGATACAAGGCAGACAAATTTGATATTTGATGCGCCACGTTTTTTAAGGGAGTCAACAGCCAAGATTGCTGAGCCACCTGTTGCCAACATTGGGTCTACAACAAAAATTTGACGTTGGTCAATATCTTCAGGCAATTTCACCAAGTACTCAACTGGTTGAAGCGTTTCTTCATCACGGTACATACCGATGTGACCAACCTTAGCAGCTGGAACCAAGCTCAAGAGTCCATCAACCATCCCGATACCTGCACGCAAGATTGGAACGATGGCCAATTTCTTACCTGCCAATTGTTTTTGAACTGTTTTTGTGATTGGTGTTTCGATTTCCACATCTTCTAGTGGAAGATCACGAAGTACTTCATACCCCATCAACATTGCAATCTCATCTACTAGCTCACGAAAAGCTTTTGTAGAAGTATCTGTACGACGCAAGATTGACAATTTGTGTTGAATCAGTGGATGATTAATAACTTCAATTTTTCCCATTTTTGGAGTTCCTTCTTTCAATTTATTCTTCTTATTATACCAAAAAACGGTTTAAAAATCTTTCTAAACCATTTATTTTTGATAATTTTTACATTAAATCTGCTTCTTTAAGAGCTACCTGTACGGTCTCAAGTGGTAAATGGGTCAATTCTGTTCCCTTTTCTTGATAAAGGTATTGGGCATAGTCATCCATTCGGTACTGGTTAATATAAACCACACGCTTGCAACCGACCTGAAGCAATTGTTTGGTACAGTTCAGACAAGGAAAATGGGTTACATAGGCTGTAAAACCTTTTGGAACACCACGTTCAGCACCTTGAAGAATAGCATTAACCTCTGCGTGAAGAGTGCGAACACAGTGGCCTTCAATGACCAGACATTCGTGATCAATACAATGCTCGGTACCTGACACCGAACCATTATAACCAGTGGAAATAACTTTATTATCCTTAACCAGAATTGCACCCACTTTGGCACGTTTACAAGTGGAACGATTGGCAATCAGTAGGGCTTGAGCTGCAAAATACTCATCCCAGGCTAGTCTTTTTTCAGTCATATCTCTTCTCCTTTTTCTCTATTTTTTAAAAAATGGTAAACCTAAGTCCGCAATCTTTTCAGCAGGTACCTTCATGCCATCCTTGATCCATTTTAGAAGGACAGAGACGATGGCTGAGCTCCAGAAGGAATGAAGATAAGAGCTGACCCCTTTTGATTTCCCATGGTATTTTTCTAGAAATTCCTGCATGGCTTGGACAAAGATTTTTTCCAGATGGTAATCTAAGGCCAGTTGAATCACTCTGGCTTCCTTTCTTGCTTCTCGGAAAAGGTGAACCCAGACCAGATAAAGGTCTGTCTTTAAATCATAATGATGCAACTGTTCCATAATATTGTGGACAGTTCGTTTAAAGACGCTTTCTAAAATCTCCTCTTTAGAATCATAATTGCGATAAAAAGCCGCACGCGAAACGCCTGCACGTTTGACCAATTCAGAAATACTAATCTTGGTCAAGTCCTTTTTTTCCAAGAGCTGCAAGAGGGCTGTTTCGATGGCTTCTCTAGTTAATAAATTGGATTCTTGGTTTGATTTTCTGAGATTTTCAAGAGATTTTTCAGAGATTCTACGTTCAGACATAACATTTTCTTTCTACTTGTCACAACAGACAGATAAGGCTTTTGTTTCAAGGGTTTTCATGATATAATTGTAAAAAAAGACAGAACCTTTGTCAATGTATAACTGACAAAGATGGAGAATTTCTATGACTTGGAAGATTATTGCTGACTCTGGTTGTGATTATCGTCAACTGGCAAAGCCAGCTATTGACACAACCTTTGTAAGTGTTCCCTTAACCATTCAAGTAGCTGATCAGGTCTTTGTTGATGATGCCAATCTTGACATTGACCAAATGATGGAAACCATGTATGCAACTGCAGAAGCTTCAAAATCAGCTTGTCCAAGCCCAGATGATTATCTACGAGCATTTGAAGGAGCCAAAAACATTTTCCTAGTAACCATCACAGGTACTCTCTCTGGCAGTCACAATAGTGCTCAACTAGCCAAGAATATTTATCTTGAAGACCATCCTGACACTAAGATTCATGTAATTGATAGCTTGTCTGCTGGTGGTGAGGTTGACCTACTCGTAGAAAAATTGAATGACTTGATTGACCAGGGCTTATCTTTTGAAGAAGTGGTTGAAGCTATCACTGCCTATCAAGAAAAAACCAAGTTGCTCTTTGTCCTAGCCAAAGTCGATAACTTAGTGAAGAACGGCCGTTTGAGCAAGCTTATCGGTACGGTCGTTGGCCTTCTAAATATCCGTATGGTCGGAGAAGCTAGTGAAACTGGAACCCTTGAATTGCTACAAAAAGCACGAGGTTCAAAGAAATCAGTTCAAGCTGCCTATGATGAAATCATTAAAGCTGGATATGCTGGTGGCCGTATTGTCATGGCCCAACGCAATAACGAGAAATGTTGCCAACAGCTTTCAGAGCGAATTCGTGAAAATTTCCCACAGGCGGATATTAAAATTCTCCCAACCTCTGGCCTCTGCAGTTTCTATGCAGAAGATGGCGGTTTGCTGATGGGATATGAAATTGATTAATTGCATTCTTGACAAGAGGTGACCATCATCTCTTGTTTTTTGTGGTACAATAGAGCTATGAAACATTTTGATACTATTGTCATCGGTGGAGGTCCTGCTGGCATGATGGCTACAATTTCCAGTAGCTTTTATGGACAGAAAACTCTCCTCATCGAAAAAAATCGGAAACTTGGAAAAAAATTAGCTGGGACTGGTGGGGGACGTTGCAATGTAACCAACAACGGAACTCTAGATGACCTACTAGCTGGAATCCCTGGAAATGGGCGCTTTCTCTACAGTGTATTCTCCCAGTTTGATAACCATGATATCATTAACTTTTTTACAGAAAATGGGGTTAAACTTAAGGTCGAGGACCACGGACGCGTCTTTCCTGCTACTGACAAGTCTCGGACAATTATAGAGGCCTTGGAAAAGAAAATCACTGAGTTAGGTGGTCAAGTTTCTACTCAAACCGAGATTGTTTCGGTTAAAAAGGTAGATAAGCAATTTGTTCTTAAATCAGCCGACCAAACCTTCACTTGTGATAAACTCATTGTCACAACTGGTGGAAAATCCTATCCTTCTACTGGTTCGACTGGTTTTGGTCACGAGATTGCCCGTCATTTTAAGCACACTATTACCGAACTTGAGGCTGCCGAAAGTCCTTTATTGACAGATTTTCCACACAAGGCCTTGCAGGGGATTTCGTTGGACGATGTGACCCTAAGCTATGGCAAGCATGTCATCACTCACGATTTGCTCTTTACCCACTTTGGTTTGTCTGGCCCTGCTGCCCTGCGTATGTCTAGCTTTGTCAAGGGTGGGGAGGTTCTCTCACTGGATGTTTTCCCTCAACTTTCTGAGAAGGACTTGGCTGCATTCCTAGAAGAAAATCGTGAAAAATCCTTGAAAAACGCTTTAAAAACTTTGCTTCCAGAACGCTTGGCAGAATTTTTTGTGCAAGGCTATCCAGAAAAAGTCAAACAACTGACTGAAAAGGAACGCGAACAACTTCTCCAGTCTATCAAAGCACTCAAAATCCCTGTGACCGGAAAAATGTCCCTTGCCAAGTCCTTTGTTACCAAAGGGGGCGTCAGTCTCAAGGAAATCAATCCCAAAACTCTAGAAAGTAAGCTGGTACCTGGACTCCACTTTGCTGGCGAGGTACTGGATATCAATGCCCACACGGGTGGGTTTAACATCACTTCTGCCCTCTGTACTGGTTGGGTGGCGGGCTCAAATCAAATATATAAATAATTGAATGACTAAAATACAAAATAAGAAAGGAAGTCCTTTGGAACATATTATTTTACTAAGAGGTGTTACTCCTAATGGAAAAAATGCTATCCCGAAAATGTCTTATTTGGTAGATATTTTAACAGAAGCTGGTTTTCAACACGTTCGAACCTATATTCAAAGTGGGAATATCATTCTTGAAAGTGATTTAGATTTAGAAGAAATACGAGAATGTGTTCATACTCTGATAAAGGAAAAAATTGGGGCCGACTTAAAAATGGTTATCAAGAACAAAAGTGATTTTAAAAAAATTGTCCAAGAAAACCCGTTTGGAGAACACTATCTTTATGACCGTATACATGTGATTTTTTATCAAGAATCTATTCAAAGTCTCCCTTTAGAAAAATTGAAAATTGATTACGGTGAAGAAGAAATTTGTATCGGTAACCATTGTCTTTACCTCTATCTCCCTAGAACTGCTAAACAAAAGAAACTCCATACCAACTATCTTGAAAAGCTTTTTAATGTAGATTTGACCATGCGAAAACTAAATGTGGTAGAAAAATTATTAAGCAAATAGTGCTTGAATTTAGTAAAAATCGGAAGAATGCTCCTCCGATTTTATTTTGTCTGAGTTTGGACATAATAGGCAATGACATCTGATGTGTACTGGGCTGTTCCAGGTCCAAATTTGTCAATGTTTTCCTTAAATTCTGGGTTGTAGACGTAGCCTTTACCGATATAACCGAATACCTCAATAGAGCAGTCAAATCCATAAGTACGAATAGCTTGCAAGAGTTTAGCAGCTTCTTCTTGGTTTTCTGTTGCTGTTACAGGCAGTCCAGCTTGAAGATTTTGTGACAAGGATCGAAATACTTGATTGAAGGCAGCCGTAGCTTCGTCTTCGTGACCTTTTTGGCGCTCGAGCGCTTGGTCCATCACTTCTTGTCCATATTTCTCTACCGCCTCTTGGTGGTATTTTTGATGGTCTTGGTAGTTAAATCCAGCAAATTTCTCTTGAATGCTCATTTCTCTTTCTCCTTTTTGTTCTTGAATGGTTTTTTGCAAGGTTGAAATCAAGGTATCCAGATGTTCCCTTTCTCGAGTCAAATAGTCCAACTGCCTGGTCAAATGAGGCAATAAATCTTCCCTTTCTTCCTTTAATAGCTCTGCTATTTTTTCTAAAGAAAAACCTAGATATTTGTAATAAAGAATAACCTGAAGGCGTTCCAAATCCTCCTGACTGTAGGTTCGATAGCCGTTTTCCGACTTTAAAGGAACCAAAAGTCCTATCTTATCGTAGTGGTGTAGGGTCTTGACAGAGACGCCCGAAAGCTGCGCAGCTTCTTTTATATGGTACATTATTTCCTCCTTATACTCAATGAAAATCAAAGAGCAAACTAGGAAGCTAGCCGCAGGCTGTACTTGAGTACGGTAAGGCGACGCTGACGTGGTTTGAATTTGATTTTCGAAGAGTATTACATTGATAGTATAACCCCTCCCCTCAGGTCAGAGTCAAGCGTTTTTGCGAAATTTTTTTACTTTATCATAACATGAAAATGGTTTTCTTGACAGACCTTAGAAAACATGATAGGATAGTCAAGTCTATCAATCAAAAGAAAGGCTCATTTTGAGTACTTATGAGGCTATTTGCCAAGGGCAGTAGCTTTTTCTTTTGTAATACTAATTTTAGGAGTTTAACTATGTCTGAAAAATCGCAATGGGGTTCTAAACTGGGCTTTATCCTAGCATCTGCTGGTTCAGCCATCGGACTTGGAGCCGTTTGGAAATTTCCTTATATGACTGCTGCTAACGGTGGAGGAGGCTTTTTACTAGTCTTTCTCATCTCCACTATTCTAATCGGTTTTCCCCTTTTGCTAGCTGAGTTTGCCCTCGGCCGAAGTGCTGGTGTCTCAGCTATCAAAACCTTTGGAAAACTAGGAAAGAATAGCAAGTACAACTTTATCGGTTGGATTGGTGCCTTTGCCCTTTTTATCCTTTTATCGTTTTACAGTGTTATTGGTGGCTGGATTTTAGTCTATCTAGGCATTGAGTTTGGAAAATTGTTCCAACTTGGTGGAACGGGTGATTATGCTCAGTTATTTACTTCAATCATTTCAAATCCAGCCATTGCCCTAGGAGCTCAAGCAGCCTTTATCCTATTGAATATCTTCATTGTATCACGTGGGGTTCAAAAAGGGATTGAAAGAGCTTCGAAAGTCATGATGCCCCTGCTCTTTATCATCTTTGTTGTCATCATTGGGCGCTCTCTCAGTTTGCCAAATGCCATGGAAGGGGTTCTTTACTTCCTAAAACCAGACTTCTCTAAGCTGACAAGTGCTGGTCTCCTCTATGCTCTGGGACAATCTTTCTTTGCCCTCTCACTAGGGGTTACAGCCATGCTGACCTATGCTTCTTATTTGGACAAAAAAACCAATCTAGTCCAGTCAGGGATTTCCATCGTAGTCATGAATATTTCAGTATCTATCATGGCGGGTCTAGCCATTTTCCCAGCCATGTCAGCCTTCAATATCCAATCTGAAGGGGGACCGAGCCTGCTCTTTATCGTCTTGCCTCAGCTCTTTGACAAGATGCCTTTTGGAACCATTTTCTACATCCTCTTCCTCATGCTCTTCCTCTTTGCGACGGTCACTTCTTCTGTCGTTATGTTGGAAATCAATGTAGGCAATATCACCAATCAGGACAACAGCAAGCGTGCCAAATGGAGTGTTATTTTAGGAATTTTGACCTTTGTCTTTGGAATTCCTTCAGCCCTTTCTTACGGTGTTATGGCGGATGTTCACATCTTTGGTAAGACCTTCTTTGATGCTATGGACTTCTTGGTTTCCAACCTCCTCATGCCATTTGGAGCTCTCTGCCTTTCACTTTTTACAGGCTATATCTTTAAAAAGGCTCTTGCAATGGAGGAACTCCATCTCGATGAAACAGCATGGAAACAGGGACTGTTCCAAGTCTGGCTCTTCCTTCTTCGTTTCATCATTCCAATCATCATCATCGTTGTCTTCATCGCCCAATTTATGTAATTAAAAAGGACTTGAGTAGTAATGTACTGACCCCAAAAAGTTAGACAATTAATTTAAGCAAAGGATTTAGTTCTGTATTGTACAGGGCTAAGTCCTTTTAGTTTTACCTTAATTCGTTTGTTGTTGTAGTAATCAATATAGTCTACAATAGCTTGTTCCAAGTGTTCAAGTGACTGAAACGTATTCTCATAACCATAAAACATTTCAGACTTAAGAATGCCAAAGAAAGATTCCATCATACCGTTATCTGGACTATTTCCCTTACGTGTTTTGGCTGCTTGCTGGAATGGCAAATTCTGTCACATCTGTGTAGCACTTTTGCATTGGTTTGGTTGCTTCAAATTGACGTTGAATAAGATTATCTGCTTTCTTGCCAACCTCTCCTTGGTAGGAAGAATACTTCCGTTTACGGCGAATTCGAGCCGTTAAACCAAGTACTTTCATCAGACGCTGCACCTTCTTATGGTTCACTACGAAGCCACGATTTCGTAATTCTAGAGTCATGCGACGATAGCCGTAATTTCCTTTATGCTCAGTATAAGTTGACTGAATTTCAGCTTTAATATCATAATCTTTATCGCTTTGATCCAGCTGTTTTAAGTGGTAATAATAAGTTGAACGGGCAAGCTTAATAATCTTTAGAAGGATATCTAAAGAAAACTCTGTTACAAGTCCTTGAACAATTTCCGTTTTTCTTCTTGCTTCTTTTCGTCCCTCAATCGGAGTTCTCTCAACTTTTTTAGAATGGCATTCTCCGCTCTCAAGTACTCATTTTCTGCTTGAAGACGTTCTAATTCTGTCATATCTTCAAATCTCTTCTTTGGCTTACGTCCCATTTTAGGTGGTCTCCCTCTTGTTTTCTCAACAATAGTATACCCGTTTTTCTTGTATTGTGCCAGCCAATTCGAAAGTAATCCACTACTTGGAAGAGCATAATCCATAGACGCCCTAATTTGTGAATGCCCCTCAAGAAGAACTTTATCAATGATCTCTTGTTTTAGTTCAGGAGAATAGTAACAATTCTTTCCTTTTTTGACGATTTCTATTCCATAACGATCAATCAATTTAATCATGTACCTAAGATTAGAATTGTTTATCCCAAATTTATTTGAAAGCTTCTCTAAGCTATATCCTTGTTTTCTAAGTTCATAGATCTGAACTTTATCATCATAACTCAATTTCATAATAAAACACCCCAAAAGTTAGATTTTTTCTGTCTAACTTTTGGGGTGCAGTACATAA
>NZ_RJOH01000025.1:0-21257 GCF_003942995.1 Streptococcus mitis
TATATCCTGTCCAGCATGCTAAAGCAAGTAAAACTAAATTAAAGATGATAAAGAAAGTCGTAAAACTAAATAATCCATTTTGAGCTAAATCTGCCGTGTAAGGTTAAGTCTCTGTAAAGAGAAGATAAATTCAATAGCCCTCAACGAAAATAAGAAAACTGACAAAACCAATAAGGAAAAGTCCACTTGCAATAAGAAAGAGTCTCCATAAAAGAATGAGAATTCCTCCTACTGCTAAAAAAATTACTGGTATAAGGAGTAAATCATTCATGACTTTCTCCTTCCTAGTCAATCAATTGACGATAATGTGTGGCAAGAGAGGAATCAAATTCCTCTAGCTTTTGAACTAAGTCCAAATACTCCTCTTTCTCATGTTCTTCAAAGTCAACACCTCGATGATTCTGAAGAGCGATTTCCAGTTGACTAGTGAGTTCTCGTTTAGAAAGACTGTAATCCCCCGTCAATTCCTCATAATGTTCCTTTAGCTCCTTGTAAGCTTGGTATTCTTCAGGTGTTTGAAATCCCTGTACTAAGGCCTCTTCTAATTGATGATTTGACCTTCTTTCTATAAAAACTAGGTCAAGCATACCGGATAAATCTTGGAGCTTTTATCACAAGAAAAAGACTCCGAAGAGTCTTCGCATTACTTATGCAATTCTTTATTACTCAATGTATGAAAAATCCCCCATAGAAGAATATTTACAATGATAAACAGCAATATTTCCACTAAATTAAAGTCTATCAAATTCCGTGACCGCATTGCCACCATAGCTTGGGAGTAGGGATAGATTAAAGATAATTTATCTGATACAAAAATCATCATAAATCCTACGAAAGTACCAATAGCACCAATTCCCACAGATTTACTGAAAACACGAGTTTTAGCTGTCACAAAAAACTGTACTGCCATCATACTAATTGTTCCAAAAATCCCCAATAAATCCCACTTGAGGTAGGTGAATAAATTAGAAATTTCTAAATGAGCTAGGTGAGCACTGACATAAAAAATACCAAACAAGAACAACTGTAAAACAGCAATAAACAAGATAATTACTATTTCTTTTGCCAACAATAATTTCCCAAGACTGACATTATTAGCTCTGAGAAATTCAATATTTTTTCTATCAAACTCTTTTCCTAACATCATGGCTACATAAAGGCTGACCAAAATCGGAAAGAAAAGCTGGCTATAATAGAAGGTCAATTGTCCCCATAAAACAGGCACTTTTTCACTTTCTTCAACCATAGAATAAGCTGCACCAAAGTAAATCCCAAGACCAATCAGGCTACAAAAAGCTAATAAGCAAATACCAATCATCAACATGGAAAATTTTTTAGTTTTCCGCCATTCTACTGATAGATAAGACATCATAGCTTACCTCCTTTCTTTTCAACCAGATAGAGAGATAAGAAGAGATAGATTAGGGCTATTGGCAAATATGTAAATAGTTTAAATCCTAGGTTTGTCGCAAAAACATAACTCACTTGACTGGCGACTTGCTGGTAATCCACCAGAGACAGATATCCTATACCACCAAAAGGGGAAATCAGCTGTAGAAAAGCTGGTGCATGACCAAATCCAACTCCAAGAAATCCTCCGAAAATCCCTAATGCCAGTATCAATGCCTGCTTCTTCAGTAAAAACTGCAAAGTCAAAAACAGACAGGTTAAGACAAAAGAGGCTAGCAAGAAAATGACGATTTGCCAGAGGATTAGGCTAACAGGCATTTCTAGACCTGATAAGATTGCAATCAACTGGGCTACTACTCCCTCCAAAAAAGCGAGAAAGGTCAAAATGAACATGGTCAGTCCAAGCTTACTCAGAAAGATATGCCGTACATTTTCACCATTTGCCAAAAGCAGTTTGAAAGTGTTGCCCTCCTTCTCGTTCTTGACAATCCGCGATACAAAGAGAGCAATCACAATAGGGAGAATCAAGCCATTTACTTCTTTTATCATATAGAAAATTAGGCTAATCTGGTGCATGTCTGGATTACTTAGGTAGCGTGTAGCGGCTGCAATTGCCCAAGCAAATCCGACTCCCATAACTAGTATGCTAATGAGGAAGGATTTGGTTCGTTTTGCCTTGAGCAATTCAATAGACAAATTATTCAACATAAGACTCACTCCTTGGTTAAGTTGAGGAAGATAGATTCCAAGGTTTCTTGTTCTTGCTTCACTTCATAAATTGGAACTTTCTCGACTATTAAATCTCGTAACAAACTAGAAATCTGCTGATCGGCAAGGTTAGTCAGCTTGAGTTTATCCTCTTGTATCTCCAACATCTTGCACGGATAACCAAATAACACTTGGCTAATGGCTTCACGTCGACCTCTAAAATCCCCACGCACTTCCAGCCATTTATTGGACTGAATTTTACGAATTTCTCCCTCGTAAACCAGTTGACCATGATTGATAATCCCCACACGGTCAGCTATATGCTCTACTTCAGAAAGGATATGGGTAGAGATGAAGACAGTAATGCCCTGTTCCTTTGCCAACTTGATAATCAGTTCCCGAATTTCATGAATCCCTGCTGGGTCTAGCCCATTTGTTGGCTCATCCAGTATCAACAAACGCGGTTTCTTGACTAAGGCAAAGGCTAAAGCCAAGCGCTGTTTCATACCCAAAGAATAATCTTTAACCAATTTTTTCTTGTTTTTAGGTTGATCTAACCCCACAATTTTCAAGGTTTCCTGAATATTTTTCTGATCAAATCCAAGGATTTTTTGGAAGACCAAGAGATTTTCATAGCCTGTCAAATTAGGATAATAAGACGGTTCTTCAATCATAGAGCCAATTTGATTAAGATACTGCTTGTCCGTACCTATAGATTGACCGAACACTTCAATCTCCCCAGCTGTACGAGAAATCAAAGACAAAATCATCTTCATTGTGGTTGTTTTACCAGCTCCATTTGGACCTAGAAAACCATAAATCTCCCCTTGTTGAACTGATAAGGAACTAAGGTTAACTACCTGAGTGTCCTTAAATGCCTTTTGTAAGTTTTTTATCTGTAAAACATTACTAATCATTATGAACTTCCTCCTTTAAACCAAATAATTTTCTATAATTTTGATTTCTATAAATCAAATTATCATGAGTATCTTTGATAACATCTCTACTACTCTTATCAACAAAAATGATAGAATCAACATAATTCACAATATCTAATTGGTGACTCACTATTACCATTGTTTTGTCTGAATAAAATGAATTATTCCACTACCAGCACCAAGAACGTTATCAAGTTCTTCAAGAGTTCATTCTTGAAGAGAATTCATTACTTCAATCTCATCGAGATTCATTTGTTGTTTAGCCATTTGGAAATACCTCACTGATTAAAATTTATTTGAAAAGTATCTCTATCTAGGTTATGTCTTTATTATAGACATGCTAGATTAAATTTAAACTAAGCTAACCTTAATTTTACATTAAGATTAAAGTATCTTGCTTTTTTCATTCTTTTAAATGGTATAATATAGATAAGCGAGGTAAGATTATGAATTTCGAACAACAACTCCTGAATAAGCACATCCTTATCATTGATGACGATAAAATTTTAAACTCTTCCATAAGAGATATTCTCATTGCCTACGGATTTTCCAATCTAACATCAGCCTATGATATAGAATCTAGTTTGAACATGATTGAAACAGAACAGTTCGACCTTTTCCTTTTGGACATTATGCTCCCCGATGGTGATGGCTACACATTAGCAAAACATATCCGACAAAAAGGCGATACTCCTATCCTCTTTCTGACTGCCAAAAATAATCCTGAAGATGAGGTAGCTGGTTTCAATGCTGGTGGTGATGATTATGTCGTAAAACCCTTCATTCCAAAAAATCTTATCTATCGTATTATGGCTCTGCTCAGGAGAAGCTATAAATCAGAACAGGAAGCAATACAGATTGGACAGACTTTGGTAAGTTTTCGGAATGCAACAGTACAAAAGAATGGAGCAGAAATTTCTATTACACCAATTGAAATTAAGATTTTGAAAAAACTTTACGATAATAAAAATTACATCGTTTCAACTGAATCTCTCTGTGATACGATTTGGGGAGTGGATAGCTTTGGTTATGAAAACTCTTTGACTGTACATATTCGGAAAATTCGAGAAAAAATAGAAGAAAATCCTTCAAAACCTCAATATTTAAAGACAGCTAAAGGGCTGGGATATAAATTGTTATCATGATTATGAACCAAACCAAAATTTTAAGGTATTCACTAAAGAAATTTATCTTTTTTTCCATCATTATCTTTATTACCAATATTATTCTAATTGCCAGTTTTGTTTTCTACATTAGGGAAAAGCAAACTGCTACTGAGACTGTAAAAATAATTTCTGAACACATTACCATCACAAAAAATAACGTCCACATACCTAAAAAAGATATCTCTAGTCTAAAAGAACAAGAGTTATGGCTAATGGTATTGGATAAGCAGACTGGAAAACAAGTGTACGAACAGTATAAACCTACAGAAATTCCTTCGCAATTTGACTATGGGGACATTTTACAGTTTTCTCGCTATTATCTTTCAGATTATCCTGTTTTTAGTCAGATAAAAGGTGGCTACATCATTGTTGTTGGTTTTCCAAAAGATAAAATTGCTCGTTATAGTTATAATTACTTAGATATAGATAGTATTCGCCTAATTCCACTAGTAGCATTTGGAGTATTGCTTTTCAACTGCCTTTATTTCGCTTTTCTTTACTACTATGGTGTGACGCATATCAATCGTAAAATTGCGCCTCTTGTAACTGCTATTCAGAATCTCCCAGATGGTTTGAAAAATCCAATAAATTCTATATCAGAACTAGAATATCTTACAACTGCAATTAATCAAACCGATACTCTACTCAAAGAGAATGAAGTCTTTAAAGAGCAATGGATTTCAGGAATTGCACACGATATCAAAACACCTCTTTCTGTCATCATTTCTAACGCGTCCTTGTTAAATGATTCTGAACTAGATACACAGTCTAAAAAGCATATTCGCCCAATATTGACAGAATCCTATTACATCCAAAATATTTTAAATGACTTAAATATAGTAGCCCGCCTTTCATCCGGTCATCTTCAATTAAATCAGACTGAAACAAAAATTATCCCCTTCTTCAAAGACATTCTCATCCATATTTTAAATCAAGAAATCTGGAATGAATTTGAATTTGAATTTGATTACGATTGTTCACTTGTTAATCAATCTATCATGATTGAGCAGTTTTTAATCACGAGAGTTATCCATAATATCATCTACAACTCTGTTTTACATAACGAAAAGGGGTGCACAATAAGAATCTACTTATTCAAAAAAGATACAAATGTAATTGTCGAAATCAAAGATAATGGACAGGGAGCTTCACCAGAAAAAATTACTGAACTTAATGAATTATCTTTTAAAAACATTGATATTTCTAAAATTAGAACGACTGGAATTGGGCTAAAAATTTCAAAACAAATTGTTGATTTGCATCAGGGCTCTATTTCGTTTGCTAGTGTCCAAAATGAATTCTTTGAAAGTATCATTTCACTTCCGATTTTCAACATTACTAATTAGATAAAAAATGGAGAAGAACCATTAGAGTTTTCTCCATTTTATTCATCTTATCTTCCACTTATACCCTGCCCAACCTGCCAAGACAAGCAAAGCAAGGTTAAAGATGATAAAGAAAGTCGTAAAACCAAATAATCCATTCTGTGCTAAATCTTCCGTGTAAAGTTCAGTCTCTGTAAAGAGAAGATAGAATCCATATACCTCAGTAAAGAGAGTAGCACAGGCTAGTCCAATTAAAAACAATCCACTAGCCAGAACTATGAGAATCTAGAGAATCAAGGCAATCATGCCCACGACTATGAGAATAAGAGGAAGAATCAGAAAATCTGTCATAAGGCTCCTCCTAGTCTACCATGCGACGATAAAAGTCTGCGTCCTAGCAGATGTCTCAAAAACCATCTTACTGACAATCCAGACGCTTATTCGACTGAAATAGCTTCTGAATTTGACTGTCATCCAACTACTATCCACTATGCTCTCAAAGCTATGGGATACACTCGAAAAAAAGAACCACACCTACTATGAACAAGATCCAGAAAAAGTAGCTTTATTTCTTAAAAATTTTAATAGTTTAAATCACCTAGTACCTGTTTATATTGATGAAACAGGATTCGATACTTATTTTTATCGAGAATATAGTCACTCATTAAAAGGTCAGATAATAAGAGGTAAAGTATCTGGAAGAAGATATCAGAGGATTTCTTTGGTTTCAGGGCTAACAAATAGTGAGTTAATCGCTCCAATGACTTACGAAGAAACAATGACGAGCGACTTTTTTGAAGCTTGGTTTCAGAAGTTTCTCTTACCAATATTAAATATACCATCAGTTATTATTATGGATAATGCAAGATTCCATAGAATGGGTAAGCTAGAACTCTTGTGTGAAGAGTTTGGGCATAAACTTTTACCTCTTCCTCCCTACTCACCTGAGTACAATCCTGATTGAGAAAACATGGACTCATATCAAAAAGCACCTCAAAAAAGTATTACCAAGTTGCAATACTTTTTTTGAGGCTCTTTTGTCTTGTTCTTGTTTCAATTTACTATACAACACAGATGAACTATATGCCCGTCGTACCTAGAAAATCCTAGTTTGGCTGGGCCAAACTAGGATTGTTTTGTCTTGAAATGATAGTAAGCACCCAACATTCCTGCTGTATTTTGGTGATGGGCAAATTCTAACCGTGTTTTTTCTGCTAAGCTTGGCACCAAGGCATCTTTTAAGGCTGTGCGAATTTTTGGTTTGAGGATAGCCTCTTGCCCCATAATACCGCCACCTAGAATAACCACTTCTGGATTGGCCACATAACAAATATTTGCCAGACCTTTTCCTAGATAGTCTACCATGCGGTCAATACCAGCCATACAAATCTTGTTGCCTTCGGTAGCTTCCTTAAAGATGCGTCGGCCATTCCACTGGTCAACTGAATCTCCATGAGCTACTGCTACATACTCCACCAAGGCTGTCGTAGAAGCAAGATCTTGGAAAGAACCATCCTGCATATGCATATAACCGACTTCGCAGGCTGAATTGCTAAAACCATGGAAGACTTTCCCATCCATAATCAAGCAACCACCGATACCGGTTCCAATAGTCAAGCAAAGTGTCACACTCGCTCCCTTGCCTGAACCAGATACCGCTTCAGCAAGACCTGCACAGTTGACATCATTTTCAATTTCACAAGGAATATTAAAGCTAGTCTCGATTTCCTTCTTGAACTGGGTTCCTGCATAATTTGGAATCTGAGGCCCGGCATAGAAAATCTCACCCTTATCTGGATTCACCATTCCTGCAGAAGAAATAGCAACACCTGCTACTGGGCCTTGTTCTAAATAGCTGGCTACGATATCTTTGGTTTTTTGTAAGATATGAGGTCCACCCTTATGCGCCTCTGTTGGCATTTCATGCGATTCAACAAGTTGGCCTTCTTGGTCGATCAAACCATATTTGATGTTGGTTCCTCCGATATCAATTGCAACGTAGTGTGTCATAAATACCTCCTTATGGATTAGAGGAAGCGCTCCTTGGTTTCACGAATCAAGGCTGCAGCTGCTTCTACAACTGGACGATCGTCTTCAGTCACTGGTGTCAATGGTGAACGAACAGAACCAATGTTCAGTCCTTCATTGATCTTCAAGACTTCCTTAATCACACCGTACATATTTCCATGTGCAGCAGTCAATTTACCAATGATTGCATTGATTGCATATTGCAATTCACGGGCTGTTTCCAAGTCTTTGTCAGCAATCAACTGATTGAGTTTCAAGAATAGTTCTGGCATAGCACCATAAGTACCACCGATACCAGCTTTAGCTCCCATGAGACGTCCACCTAAGAACTGCTCATCTGGACCGTTGAAGACGATATGGTCTTCCCCACCAAGGCTCACAAAGGTTTGGATATCTTGAACTGGCATAGAGGAGTTCTTAACACCGATAACACGTGGATTTTTCAACATTTCTGTGTAAAGGCTTGGAGTCAAAGCAACCCCTGCCAATTGAGGAATGTTATAAATCACATAGTCTGTATTTGGAGCTGCAGAACTGATATCGTTCCAATATTTAGCAACTGAGTATTCTGGCAAGCGGAAGTAAATTGGTGGAATCGTTGCAATGGCATCTACACCCAAGCTTTCTGCGTGGCGAGCAAGTTCCATACTATCTTTGGTATTGTTGCAAGCAACGTGGGCAATAATAGTCAATTTACCTTTGGCTACCGCCATGACTTCTTCCAAAATTAACTTGCGATCTTCAACGCTTTGGTAGATACATTCACCAGAAGAACCATTGACATAAAGACCTTGAACACCTTTATCAATGAAGTATTGAACCAAGGCACGCGTACGCTCTGGACTTACTTCTCCTTGATCATCATAACATGCGTAGAAGGCTGGAATGACACCTTCGTATTTTTTTAAATCTGACATAGATTTTCTCCTAAGATTTCTTTTTTTCTGCTAAAAGCAGGATTTATTCTTTACGTTTTTAGTATACACCTTATGAAAAACGCTTTCAATATCTTGTGTACACTTAGATTTTAGTTTCGATATGAATTTTGAAATGTTTATGGCTTGAAAGTAGTTTCATAGACAAGCCATCCTATTGGTATTTTGCGAAAATTTTCTCCATCAATCCAGTCTGGAGAAAGACCAAGAGCCCAAACCCAAAAAGCAGGAAGGCTGAACCACCTAAAAGTAAAGTGAAGGCGGACAGATAAAGAACCATCACAATAAGAAAGAGAATAGCTAACATGAGGAAGAACCAAGGAAAGTTAAAACTTGCCAAGATAAGTCCTTTTTGTAAGACTTCTTTCCAAGTCAAATCATAGCGTGCAGCTATGGGATAGCTAGCCAACATCACGATAGTGAGGAAGATAAGAACGCCTAGACAGATAGCTTTCACCATTTGGAAAGGCATAGCTGTCTGACCCCAGAAGAGATAGAGGTCTAGAAGGCTTAATGAGACAATGCCCAACTCAAGCAGACCTAACTGAAGACCTAGTTTCAGATTTTGCTTGAAAGCTCTTAAATAGATTCTAAAGACAGGCACACGTCTACTCTTCTTAATCTCAAACATAGTCTCGTAGAGACTAATTTTAGCCACTCCAATCGTCACGATGGGCAAACAAGAGACGACAAAAAGAAGATTGGCTGTCACGATATCCAAGACCTTCTCACTAAAACGCATGAGAAAGTTATCTGTATCAAATGCTGCCTTGATAAGGCTTACTCCTTTTTGTGCCATATTTGCTCCTCCTGATTTTTTAATCAATCAAAATTTTAAAGAGATATTTGCGAACCTTCTCTTCCATACCTGCATAGCCATTCGGCTGGTGCGGTTCTCCTGGGAAGAAAATCGCAAAATTGTGATAACCCAACAAGAGTGGGTAGTGTTCATGACAATGAACAAAGCCAATGTCACTTGCTTCGTCGAATGCTACTGCCTCGTCTTTGATACGTGAACCGTAGCTCGAATATTCATGTCCTTCTAGCAGCAAATGCAAATCTGCATAGTTTTTATGATGCTCAAATTGATCATTTTCAGCTTGATTGAGGACATTTTCCTGCACAACTAGAAAGACCTTGTCCCCGTCAATCTCATACTTACCTAATTCAAATGAATCTTTACGATGCTGGTAGAGATAGTCGATAGCCTTGTCTAGATTGGGATGAATTCCTTTGTAAAAGGTGATGTTTTTCAAATCGTCAAAAATCATACTCTTTCCTTCGTTTCTGATAGTTAACTAAAATTATTCTTAAGTTGATAAGTGTCTAACAAAATCTCTAAGGTAAGCAAATACCCTACATTTTGTAGACACTTATAACTCTGTATTCTCTTATACTCAATGAAAATTGAAGAACAAACTAGGAAGCTAACCGCAGGCAATACTTAAGTATGGCAAGGTGACGCTGACGTAGTTTGAATTCAATTTTCGCAGAGTATTAACCTTTGACCGCTCCCATAGTAATACCCTGAGTGAAAGATTTTTGGAAGACTAGGAAGACTGTTACGATTGGAACTGCTGCAAGAGCGGCACCTGCCATGATCAAACCATAGTTGGTTGCCATTTCAGCTTGCATAGTTGCAACCCCAAGTGAGATGGTCAAGTTTTGACGTGAAGTCAACATAACCAACTGCATGAAGTAGTCGTTCCATGTATTGATGAAGGTAAAGATTGCAAGGGCTGCAAATCCTGGTTTCACAATCGGGAAGGCTACGCTCCAGAAAGTACGAATCTCACCACAACCGTCGATTTTAGCTGATTCAAGCAACTCTGTAGGGATGTTTTCGCTGAATTGTTTCATAAGGAAGACCCCGAATGGCCATCCAATCAAAGGCAAGATAACTGCCCAAAGAGTGTCATGGATTCCCATGAAGTTGACGATACGTACCAATGGCACAAGGACAACTTGTTTTGGAAGCGCCATGGCAGCGATAAAGATGGCAAATAGAATACGTTGACCATAGAAACGTTTTTTAGCCAAAACATAACCTGCTAGAGAAGAGGTTGCACAAACTAAGAACATGGTTACCAATGAGATAAACACAGAGTTCCACATCCACTGCATAGCAGGGTTTTGCACCATAAGTTGTTGGAAGTTCTCCATAGTTGGCATTTTAGGGAACCATTGTGGTGGAATAACGATTGTATCCGGTTGTGATTTGAAGGCACCTGTCAAAATCCAGTAGAATGGAAAGATGAACAGCACGGTCAACAAGAGCAAGATAATAGTTGAAATAACAGTGAAAGCTGTTAAAGGTTTCTTTTGTGTAGATTGCATAGCTGTCTCCTTTCTTTAATATTCTACGTCGTTTCCAAGTACTTTAAATTGAACAAAGCTTACGATAGCGATCATCACTGCCAAGAAGACACCGATTGTGTTGGCATAGCCGTACTCTGTCAACTGGAAGGCTTTTTCGTAAAGGTAGTACATAAGTGTACTTGTTGAGTAGTTTGGACCACCTGAAGTCAAAAGCTGAATCAAGGCGAAACACTGGAATGAGTTGATTGTTGTAATGATTGCGATGTAAAGTGTTGTTGGAAGGAGGCTAGGCCATTTAATCTTCCAGAAAACTTGCAATTCAGTCGCACCGTCAACCCGAGCTGCTTCTACCAATGAATTGTCAATATTTCCCATGGCTGCGATATAAAGGATAATCGGCTGACCAACAGATGTAGTCAAAAGAATAATCATAATCGCCATCAACGCCCAGTTTTTATCTCCCAACCAAGAAATGTTTTGGCTGATGATGTGGCTTGACTTAAGGACAAAGTTTAGAATCCCTGATAGTGGGTCATAAATCCATTTCCAAACAACTGTTACGGCAACACTACCTGTTACAACAGGAAGGAAGAAGACGAAACGATAGAAGGATCTGGCAATGGCATTTTGATGATAGGTCTGAGATGCTACAAAGAGTGAGAATAGAACAACAACTGGTACAGATCCAATAACCAGAATAACGGTATTGATCAAAGACTTCATAAAGACAGGGTCTTTAAACATGCGAACATAGTTGTCCAAGCCTACAAACTCAAATTTAGTCATTGAGTAGTTAAAGAAACTTGTAATGAATCCCATAATCATAGGAGCCAATACAAAGATGACAAAGAAGAATAATACTGGTGCTAGGAAAGCGTAGGAAATCACTGTTTCCCGCATACGAATTTTATTGACTTTCACAGTCGGCACCTCTCTTTCACAAATAAAATATTTTGGATTTTCTTGAACTGTTTTAAAATCAAAATGAAATTTTTTAAGATTCGCTTATGTAAGAACTTCATTTTAATTTTGTGACAGTCCCTTACATTTCAAACAAAATCCTCCCTTTTCTTACATAGACTATGCACAGGGAAAAGGGAGGAGTCAATCTGATTTAGTGCTTATTGTTTTGTAGCTTTTTTAATTGTTTCGTTAGCTTTTTCAGTGAAGGCTTTCAAAGCATCCGCTGGTTTTTCGTCACCATTTGATACAGATTGCAACATTGGGAACCAAAGTGTTCTCATTTCAGCAAAACCATTGATAGTGTTGTAGTATGGTGAGTAGTATTTAGTCCAACCACTGATTGTTTCCATACGTTTGTCTTCATAAAGTTTGCCAAATGAAGTACGAACTGGGAAGGCACCTGTACGAACAACGTCTTTTGGACCCCATTCTTTGTCATCCGCGATAAATTGAACGAATTTCTTAGATGCTGCAACTTTCTTGTCGTCTTTGTTGTTGAATACTGCAAATCCGTTTACAAGGTATTCAAGAGCTGGTTTACCTGAATCTGATGGGAATGGTACTTCTACCACTTCTACTTTACTTGCTTCTAAGAGTTTAGCTTGGATACCGTTTTGAGCTGGTGCCCAAAGGATTGTGTAAGATGTTTGACCGTTGGCAAAGTTTTGGATATCTGCTCCACCGTCAAATTGTGAACCATTGTTCAACAAACCGTCTTTGATCCAGCCAGCTGCTTTTTCAAGACCTTTGACGAATTTAGGATCATCAGTTGTATATTTTGTTACATCTTTATCTGTTACAGAACCGCCGTAAAGGTTTGAGATGAAGGCACGTGTTCCTTGGTCTCCCCCTTGACCAGAACTGAACAATGAACCTGGTGTGTAGCCTTTGTCTTTAAGCGCTTTCAAAACTTTTTCAAAATCATCAGTTGTCCAACCTTCTTTTACAAGGTTTGCAACTCCAGCCTCTTCCAACATTTTCTTGTTCATAGCCATGTAGAATGGAGCTGAACTGATTGGATACATGTAAGCTTTGTCCCCAGCTTTACTTGCTTGTACGATATTTTCGTTGTTAACATCTTTGACGAATTCATCTGTGAAGAGGTCGTTCAACTCAGCCAATTTACCGTTTTTACCGTATTGGATGATACGTCCTGGTGCGTCAAAAAGTACGTCTGGTGCAGTTCCAGCTTCGATAGCTGTTGTGATTTTTTCAGGTCCTGACTTGAAGTCGATGGTTTCCAATTTCACTTTTACATCTGGATTTGCTTTTTCAAAAGCTTCGATGATTGATTTTTCATATGTTCCAACACCGTCACCAGTTTTTTCTTGTGTGAAGACTGGGAATGCCCACCAAGTGATTTCTGTTTTTCCACTGTCGCTACCAGATTTTCCAGCATCTTTGCTACCACCAGAATTACCACATGCAGCAAGGCCAAGAACCGCAGCACCCGCAAGTACTGTACAAGCTAGTTTTCTAAATTTCATTTGTATTCTCCTAATTGATAAGCGTATCCATATTGGATAATGAGTAAGATTGCATTTGTATACGTTTTCATTTCATTCGACGCATCCACCACTCTCCTCTGTTTTAAAATTGTGTTATTTAAGACCAGCAACGAAGCGTTCTGTAATCTCTTTTGGTCTAGTAATAGCGCCACCTACAACGATGCCTCGCACTCCATATCCAAGGATTTGTTTGGCTTGTTCTGGTGTATGAATTTTCCCTTCTGCAATGACATCTACACCGGCATCACAGAGTTTTTTAATTAATTCAAAATCGGGACCATCCACTTTTGGACTGTAAGATGTGTATCCTGATAAGGTTGTTCCGACAAAGTCAATTCCTGCTTCAACAGCTGCCAATCCTTCTTCGAAAGTACTTGTATCAGCCATCAAGAGCTGGTTAGGATATTTCTCCTTAACCTGACGAATGAACTCTTGGATCTCCAAACCATCATAGCGTTCACGCTTGGTACAATCCAGAGCAATCACTTCTATGTCCAGTTCTGCTAATTCATCAACTTCTTTCATAGTAGCAGTGATGAAGGGTTCTTGCGGTGGATAATCTCGTTTAATTATCCCAATGATTGGAAGGTTGGTAACCTCCTTGATTTCCTTGATATCGCGAACACTGTTTGCTCGGATACCAACTGCTCCACCTTGCTCAGCCGCTTTGACCAGCAAGGGAATGACTCCTCCCGCTTCTGTATAAAGCGGTTCGTGAGGAAGAGCCTGACAAGAAACGATGATTCCATCTTTGATTTGTGCAATCAAGGCTTCTTTAGTAATCTGTGGCATCCTCTTTCCTCCTTTTCTTTGTTTTTATAGGTTTATTATATATTATTTTTAAAGCGCTTTCAATACTTTGTAGTAGAATAGATTTCAGTTTCAAAAGTTATTTAATTCAAACAGGCCTGCTGAAAGTACTTTCAGCAGGCCTGTTTGAATTTTTTTAGGAGAATACCAATGTTTATTGTACAACTTCAGACAGTTTTACTTTACGATCTTCAAACATAGATTTTGTACAAGCATCTGCAGTAGCAATTGCTTCTAGAGCCGCTTCACCTGTCAACAATTTTGCAAATTCTTCTGATACTGGAGCTCCTTGCATAATCTCATGCAGATAGCGCATTTCTTTGTCAATGACAGATGATAACCATAATGGAGTACGTTTACCTGGTTTACCATAAGCAATTGCTCCGTCCATCTCTGTACTATGATAGATACGAGTCCGATCATCATCTTCTTCTTGCGATTCATGAATCAAGAAATAACTTTCTTGTCCATCTAGCTTAAGAGTTCCTTTACAGTTGAATAAGTCTAAGCGGATAGCACCTTTCGTTCCTTGAATCAAAACATAATGTTCACCCCAACGATAAGCTGACCCCCATTCTAACAAGGCAAAACGCTTATTAGAAAATTCCATATTAACAAAAATCATATCATCTTCATCACCGAAATTTTCACCTTCATGGGCTACATTTCCACCTGTCATGGTTACAGTTTCAGGCATTCCCCCCATAAGGAATTGCACGCAATCCAATTCATGAATATGGTGATACAAGTGACCACCTGATTTTTCACGAATTTTTTTCCATGATACTGACGGTTGTTGTTCTTCCCAACCATTACGAGCTGTGTGACAATATAGAACGTCTCCTATAACTCCTTGATTAATTAGTTCTTTTGCATGATGGACACCATTGAAGAAGTTCATAATATGTCCTGCCATAAAGGTTACATTGTTTTCTTTACATGCATCTACCATCTCGCGACAATCTTGATAAGAAAGCGCAATTGGTTTTTCACAGAAAACATTTTTACCATGTTGTGCGGCCTTAATAACTGGTTCTTTATGAAGATTATTTGGAGTTGCGACAATAACACAATCTACTTCATCGCTAGAAACCAACTCATCTAAGGAGCTTGCTACTTTTGCTCCTAATTCTTCTGCAATTGCTTCTGCATTATCTGGATCATAGAGAAGAGTAATCTCTGCTCCATCATTCTTTTGCATATAACGAGCTAACTCAGCCCCAAAATATCCTGTTCCAACAACACCATATTTAACCATGTTTTTCTCCTTTATTTTGTTAAATCATTAATTTCCAAATCTATATACTGAACTACATTGCTTAAATGCAATTCATTTCTCGACCATGAATCATATTTTTCAAACAATACACCTATGTGATGATTTGGCAATTCTGTAATCGCAGAATAGGCATAACCATACGAAGGCAAATCAATATCATAGTGGTACTTCCAATCGATACTATCATCTTCTTTATTGACTAAACCGACAACTAATTGACCTCCCTTGCGGCCATTTCTAGAATTTGGTGTACTCAAAATGACTGCTTCTTTCCCATCAATTAATTGAGAGTATTTAATTGCAGATACTTGTGTACCATATGAAGTTTGTTGAATTCCATCGATATACGAAACTTCCGACCATGTTTCTCCAGAATCTCTACTAGTCATATAGGCAATCTTACCTGTAGTAGTTCTAAAGAATGTTCTAATCACACCATCTCTCATTTCAACCATTTGCGCTTCTGCTGTCGCATTCTTAAACGGAATTGAAGCTGAGGATTTCTTCCATGTTTGACCACTGTCATCAGAAATGAGATAAGTTAGTTCGCCACTAGTATATGTTGCAAAAATTAATCTGTTACTTGATTTTAATGCTAAACCTTGTCCGGGACATAAGTAAGTTCCATTATGTTTTTCTCCTAAAAACGGAGGCAATAACTTAAATTGTTCCCAACTCTCTCCTCTATTCTGACTAGTTGTCATTGCTATATAATTAGTAGGAGTCACTTTAAATAAAGAGTCTTTGTAGAAAACATTCATAGGAACCTGTTTTCCATTGTGTGTTTCTCTTAAAGAACCACTATCAAAATCAACCGAATATTGTTCGACTGTTAAAGACTTACCTCCCTCCAAAACTTCATACTTATCATTTACAGTATAATTTGTAGGTTTATTAGTCCTTTCATCGTAAACGACACCATTCTCTCTAACTGTGTAACGGAAATCATTATCTCCATCCTTCTTTAGTTTTAAATAATAATGACCGTTTATTTCTTTAAAACCTGAATCAGCTTTATTTGCATTATTATTTCCAATACCAGCAGGCATAACATCAGCTAATAATATCGTTTTCCCAGATTTTTTATCTTCAACAATGGATGAATCTATAAATGAAGCACTTCCACTAATTTGGCTATTCTTTAATTTATTATCTCGTGGCCAGTAAACCAACTGCTCCTCATAGTCATTAAACTTCATAGCAAAAGTTGGCTCACTCCACGTTTTCCCATTATCATCACTATAAGAAGTGGCGATATTAATCTTACTTTTAGAATCATGAGTTCCACCATAACGTGCATCAATACTTGATAGAGCTCTTCCACTGCTTAATGTATACAATGTCGGTATTCTAAAATAGTTAGCTTGAGTAGAATCTCCTGATTGGAAAATTAACTGAAATGGATTTGACAAGGGAATAGTTGAAACTTCCTGATCACTAATTGCTTTATTAAATAGACTGATTTCATCAATACTTCCTTTTGCGAGGTAATGATCCTTGCCTTCACGATTAACAGCTCCTAGTGTTGCCTTATCTATACCATTTATATTTGAAATTGGTAAAAATGTATCAACTGTTTCAGAGAACACTTCTATACCATTAACATACATTGTGTATGTCTTATCTTTAGAATCTGATACAAATACGAGTGTATTTTCAACTGCCTGTCCTTTATGCTTTCCCCATAGTGAAGCTGGTCTAGAAAATAAATAATTTATTCCTTTTTGGGCATCTCTTATTTCTACACCTATCTCACCAGAATCTCTCATAAAAATTGAAAAGTAATTATTTTTAAAACCTGCTTTACTATTAGATAGACCAAACAAAGCTTGAAGCGAGTTTGGTTTATCTGCTTTAAATTTCATTACTACCGTCTGACTCTCTCCAGATAATTTATCTAATAACAAAGGGCTGATATCTATACTCTTATTGTTCAGTTGATATGAACCTCCTTGAAAAATAGGAGATATGGACAGTTGACCATAGTTTAATTCATTCGCATGAATCAAAGTGGGGACTCCCATTAAAAGACTAATTCCTACAACAGAAATTCCTAGTTTTGAATAAAGACCTCTCTTATTCATTTTTTCCTTCTTTCGTCTACTTCACAGATCCTTCTGACAATCCACTTGCAATCTTATTTTGGATAATTGAGAAGAAAATGATTGATGGAAGAACTACAATAACAGATGCTGCCATCATATCTCCCCAGTCTAGTATTTCTGAACCATTAAGTGAACGAAGGGCTACTGCTACTGTCATCTTTCCTGTATTGTTAATCAAAATCAAAGCATACAGGAATTCATTCCAAGCATTGATAAATGTATAAATAGCTGTTGCTACAATACCTGGTGCTACAATCGGTAGTACAACTTTATAAAAAGTAACAAATTTATTTGCACCATCAATTCTAGCTGCTTCTTCAATTCCAATTGGAACTGTTTGGAAAAATCCAACTAAGAGCCAAACTGCATATGGAACACTAAAAGATAGATAAACCATCATCAAGCCAAATAAACTATTTGTTAATCCAACTTTAGCAATGGCAATTGAATAGGGAATTGCTAACAAAATTGGTGGGAAAATGTAGGTAATGACGAGTAGTCTCGACATGATTGCTCCCAATTTAGGGAAAAATCGAACAATACCATAGGCTGCCATAGCCGAAATAATAATCGCAATAACGGTTGTAGCTAAGGCAATAATCAAACTGTTTCGAATATTATCAATAAAGTGCAAGTCGTTGATAACATGAGTGAAATAATCTAATGTAAATTGTTCAGGCCAAAATCGTGTTGGATACTGAGTTAATTCCCCTTTACCTTTGACAGAAGATATGATAATCCATACCAATGGGAAAATTGCAACGATGGTCGCACCAATCAAGAGTACATGTGAGAGAATATCTAAATAAATACCGGATTTCTTCTTCATTATTTTCTACCCTCCTTTTCCCACTTACTGATGATAGCAAAGTAGATAAAGCAAATTGCCACCAAGAATATAAAGAGCAATACTGTAACTGCTGAAGCACGACCCAACAATTTAGTTCCCCAACCTAGGTTGTAGGCAAAAATTGGAAGTGTCGTTGTAGCATTGGCTGGTCCACCACCAGTAATTAGGTAGATAATGTCAAAGTTATTAAAGATCCATACAGTTCTCAAAACAACTAGAAGCCCTACAACCACTTTAATATGTGGAAAGACGATAAATTTGAACACTTGCCAACTTGAAGCACCATCTATCTTAGCAGCCTCAAATTGTTCTTCTGGTACTGTTTGCAAAGCTGAAAGCACATTAACCATAATCATCGGCGCTCCAAACCAAATGTTGATAAACACCAAACATAGGAATGCCCATGTACTATCTGTCAAAAATGCAGGCGTATGTTCCATTAAACCTAATTTTACGATGAGATTAGGTAAGTAACCATAAACCCCGTTTAGAATCCACTGCCAAGAAAAGGCAATAACGATGGTAGGAAATGCCCAAGGAACAATCAATAAGGTCCTATATAATTTCTTGAAGTGGCGTACTCTGTGAAGAGCTAAAGCCAATACAAACCCTACTAAAACTTGACCAACTAATGAGAAAACGGTCCACTTAATTGAATTAAAGAACGCATTAAAGAAGTTGGGATCTGATAGCACAGCTTTATAGTTAGCTAAACCAACAAATTTATAATTAGGCATAATCAAATGCTTATTGGTAAAGCTATAAAAAATACTCGAGAAAAACGGATAAACAAAGAGTAATCCTACGATAATCATAGCTGGCAAAACAAATATCCAGCGAGTTAAATTACGTTCTTTAACCATTCTCCTTCTCCCTTCTTTTACAAGATTGGGCTAGGGCTTTTCAGCTCACTAGCCCACCTATTTTCTAGTCTTTTACATCTACTGAGCAGCCTCAAATAAATCGTTTAATTGTTTTTCTGCTTCTTTTGCTGCTTTCATAGGATCTGTTCCATTTGAAATGATATCTTGGAACATTTGTTCAATAATGTGTTGGTTAGTCAACATACCAGCTTGTACACTTGGTCCATTTTCATAACCAATAGCAGTACCTTTTTTAACAGCTTCAGTAATCACTTCTTCAGCATGTTTAAATTTCTTACGAGTTTCATTTTCTTTATAGGCTGCAGAATCGCTAATTCCCTTAATAGTTGGCAACATACCTACTGGAGTTGAATCAAGGAATTTAATGTAGTCTTCTTCATTATAAAGTGATTCTAAGAATGCTTTAGCAACTTCTGGGTGTTTTGAATTTTTCCAAACAACCATTGGAATGTTTGAGGTTTCAATTCCTTGGTCCTTATCAGATTCTTTGATTTTTGGAATAGGATAAGCATCAATCGAATCAATCAATTGAGGACTGTTGGCATTAATCCCTCCAATATGGAAGCCAGAGTTAAAGTCAAATGCTGTTTTTCCTTGGTAGAACAAGGTAGCTTGTTGAAGGACATTAAAGTTCAAAGAATCTTGAGGTGAGATTTCTTTATACATTTTAACCCAGTATTTAATACCATCTTGAGCAAGTTGGCTTGTCAAATCTGCTTTAAGATCTTTTGTCAAGAGACTTCCACCACCACTACGAACATAGAAGTTCAAGAAACGTGTTGCCATTAAGTCATTTGTTCCGAACGGAACAGACAAGCCATAAACTCCAGCTTCTTTCAATTTTTTAGAAGCTTCATAGAGTTGATCCCAAGTTTTAGGAACCTCAATATTATGTTCTTTTAACAAATCTGTTCTAACCCACATGACTTGTGCATGTGAATAAAGAGGAACAGAGTAGTAATCATTTCCAATTTTTGCTTCATTTAGGGCAGTTTCGTTAAATTTATCCTGTCCAATACGCTTGATAGAATCGTTTAGCGGAACCAAAGCATCTGAGTTTACCATTTCCATTACTTGGTTAGGAAGGGCTGTACTGATATCTGGCACATTTCCATTTGCTAAACCTGTAGTCCATTTAGTATAGAAGTCATTCCAAGAAAATGTTTCAATCTTGATTTTCGTTTTTGGATGTTTTTGCATGAAAGCATCTGCTGATTTTTGAATACTTTCTAAACGTGGTCCTTGAGTAAAGGAGTGCCACATCGTAATCTCACCAGATAATTCTGTCGGTGGTTCAGTGTCAGCTGTATTTTCTTTCTTTCCTGAGCAAGCCACCAAGGCAACGGCTGCTAAAGCAACTCCAGCTAGACATAAAAACTTTCTCATTTTTTTCATTGTTCTTCCCTTTCTACATTAAGAAATCGCAACTTTAAAGACAACTTTTTTCACAGGTTCATCATTTATACGAACCTTCGGTTGATGTAAATCTTCTGGAAAAGTGATGAGGCATTCGCCAGCTCTCAAATGAACTAACTGTTCCACTTTCCCTGTGTATAATTCAATATCTTTTTCTTCATCATATTTTTGGGTAACGCTTACATTTTCCGGCGACGTAACAGCCATGGCTTCTTCGTTTTCCAAAACTAAATGAATATCCAAATATTTTTGATGTGTTTCAAAGAAAGCCCCTGCTTGACCATCTGCTAGATAAGTAAAGCAATTCCCAAACAATCGATCACCATCGATATCAATCGGACCTTCTGTTAAATTTTCTAGTCCTGTTTTTTCTAGAAAATCTATTAATGTTGCAAAATGTGGATTTACTCCCACATAAGTTCCTAAACGACTAATTTTTGTAATAATCATACCGTATCCTCCTTTCTACAAATTTTTATTTATATATAGCAGCACCACACTCCCTATTTTAAAAATATATAATTTACGATATGTTAATTCTCAATTCTATTAAGAATTTGTCTCCGTTTCTTACCTATGATAAACTCCAAGAAAATTATTTATTACATATCTT